>CAZYTN010000282.1:0-3214 GCA_964650115.1 uncultured Sulfuritalea sp. | reverse complement strand
CCTGCTGGGACTGGGCGGCGGTATCGTGGCCTGGCTGCTGGTCGGCGCCGCCGCGCTCTGGTTGCGCGCGCCCCTCGGCGAACTGGTGCGACTGTATGACCTCACTCTCGTTCTCCATGCGCTGGACGCACGCGATTCGGCCCTGCTGCTGGCCTTCGCCGCCGGCCTCGGCTGGCTGGGAGCGATGATCTCGCTGCGCCAGCACCAAAGGCACAACTGATGGTTTTGGAAAACGAAGCGAAGCGGAGTTTCAGTGAAGCTAATGCCTGCGACAGCAGGCGTTACGCTGGAACAAAAATTAGCATTGCGGCCGTAGTTAAAAAACCCCACATCAGGTCTGGCGCGACCAACAACACTGGAACGGAACCGATTATTCGGGCGATAATATGCAAATGAACGAAGAACAACCCATCGAACAGCCCGTGGCTGAGCCCACGCCCGCCGAGCAGCCGCCGGCAGAACCGGTGCGCAACGAACCGCAAGCGCCGGATCCGCGGCGCCGCTTGCGCGAGTTGCTGGCGATTCCCGACCATCAGCGCACCGACGCCATCTGGGACGAAATCATCGAACTCGAGATTTGTCTCGCGCCGGGCAACCGCGTTCAGGGAGCGCCCGGAATGCAGCCGGAACCGGGACGCCGTCAGGGTTCCGGCCAAGGCCAGGGACGACGTCCGGAGCAGGCAAGACGGCAGGAGCCGGTTCCGGGAGCCAAACCTTCGAAGCGCTTCTTCAAAAAGTCGAAACGCCCGCCCGGCACCCCTCCGAAAACCGGAAGCTGACCTTTCGCTGTTCGTTTCGGGCGGCCTGATCCCGCCACGGCCTTGCCGTCATGGCTCACCCGGGCGACCATCACATCACGGTCCCGCGAAATGTCGACAATTCCCGACAAAATTCATCGGGAACTTCCTCGACCCTTAGCACTCTTAGACCAAGAGTGCTAATATTATGTTCAAGGAGGTCGTACCGTGAGTCATACCCTGTCACTTGACCATTTGCCCATGCTTGCCGCCAGCGGCAGCATCGAGGCATTCATTTCGGCTGCGAATCGCGTACCGATGTTGAGCGAGGCTGAAGAGCAGTCGCTCGCCCGCCGCTTTCGAGAGGAAGATGATCTGGATGCAGCACGCCAGTTGGTGACGTCCCATCTGCGACTGGTGATCGCGATTGCGCGCGGCTATCTGGGCTATGGCTTGCCGCATGCGGATCTGATCCAGGAAGGCAACATCGGCCTGATGAAGGCCGTCAAGCGTTTCGATCCCGATCGTGGCGTCCGTCTGGTGTCTTTCGCCATGCACTGGATCAAGGCCGAAATTCATGAGTACATCCTGAAGAACTGGCGCCTGGTCAAGATTGCGACCACCAAGGCCCAGCGCAAGCTGTTCTTCAATCTGCGCAGCATCAAGGCAGCTCTCGCCCAGGATGCGGATTCACGGCAGGGCTTCAACACGCTGGGCGCCGCAGAAGTGACGGCCGTGGCGAAGAAGCTCGGCGTCAAGGCGGAAGAAGTTATCGAAATGGAAACGCGCCTGACTGGCGCCGACGTGTCGCTGGAACCGCTTACGGACGACAACGAGGACAGCTACGCGCCGATCGCCTATCTGGCAGCGGATCGCAGCATCGAGCCCTCGGCGATACTGGAGCGCAAGGAATATGACCGCTTGCAGGACGAGGGCCTGGGTGCCGCGCTGGCAAGCCTCGACGAGCGCAGCCGTGCCATCGTGCAGAGGCGCTGGCTGGTGGTGGACGGCGAAGAGGCCGCGACGCTGCATGAACTGGCGGCCGAGTATGGCGTTTCGGCGGAGCGGATCCGCCAGATTGAAGTCAAGGCGATGCAGAAGATGAAGGGCAAGCTCGCGGCTTGACAGCCCCCGCCAAATTGACGAAGGGCAGCCGCTTGTCAGGGGCTGCCCTTTGTTTTGCTGCTCTCTATTCGCTTACCAGGCCGGCAGGTAGTGATCGACCAGCAGTGCGGCGAACAACAGCGCGAGATAAAGGATCGACCAGCGGAAGGTGATGCGCGCCACGGCATCGGAATAATCTTTCCAGATCAGCCAGGCGTAGCCAAGGAATAGGGTGTCGAGCAGCACCGCCGACGTCAGGTAGAACCAGCCTGACATCCCTATGACATAAGGGACGAGGGTAATCAGCGTCAGGCCGACGGTGTACAGGAATACGTGGCGCCGGGTGTATTCGGCGCCATGGGTCACCGGCAGCATCGGCAGGCCGGCCGCGGCGTATTCCTTGGTGCGGTACAGCGCCAGCGACCAGAAATGCGGCGGCGTCCACACGAAGATGATCAGGAACAGCAGCCAGGCTTCGCCCGGCGCATCGCCGGTCACCGCCGCCCAGCCGAGCACCGGCGGCATGGCACCGGACGCGCCGCCGATGACGATGTTCTGCGAGGTGTTGGGCTTGAGAAAAATCGTGTAGATCACCGCGTAGCCGACGAAGGTGGCGAAGGTCAGCCACATCGTGAAGGGATTGACCCAGGCGTAGAGCAGGAACAGCCCGGCGCCGCCGATCAGGCCCGAAAACAGCAGGGTTTCCAGCGAATTGACTTCGCCTCGCGGCAGCGGCCGGCCGCGGGTGCGCGCCATCAGCGCGTCGATCTTCCGTTCGATCAGGCAATTCGCCGCCGCTGCGGCACCGGCAACCAGGGCGATACCCGCGGTGCCGGCGAACAGGATGCGCCACGGCACCATGCCCGGCACGGCGAGGAACATCCCGATCACTGCGCAGAACACGATCAGCGACACCACGCGCGGCTTCGCCAGCTGAAGGTACTGGCGCAGTCGATAGGAACCGGTTTGCAGATTGAGAGTGGTGGATTTCACGCTTGAGGAATGAACGATTGAAGCCGGAATGAGCGCATGAGTTTAGCACGTGGCGGGCAGCCGAATGTCGCAGGTGGCGGCACCGGTAATGTGCGGTGCACATGCAGTTGGCGGTCATGTTTCATGCCGGCGGCAAAGGCGAAAATGCCGCCGTCCGCAGTCCATGCGCATCGAATGTAATGCCCATCTCCCGAAAGTCGGCGCTGGCAATACGGCGGCATCGAGGCTGGTCGGCCGCAAACTCTCCAAGCGGATGCCCCGGTAGCAGCAATGGGGAAAGAGACCGAATTTCGCTGACCATTGCCACGATCAGAACTTGATCAGCTTGCCGAGTTCGCGAATGAAGGCCTTCGGCTCGGGATCGTCGGCGTAGCGGAAAA
>CAZYTN010000281.1:0-3243 GCA_964650115.1 uncultured Sulfuritalea sp. | reverse complement strand
AGCACCCATATCTGGTGGCGGATGCCGTCGTCGGCGGTGACGTCGGCGGCCGGAGTCCCTTGCGCGATGGCATCGATCAGGGCGTCCGCCGTGGCTGACGCGGGATAAGCCAGCAGCACCGGGCCGGTCTGCGCATTGAGCGCCTCGATCTGCCGCACGCGATCGTCTTCCTTGTCGGGGCGCGTGAATTCGTGCTTGCGGATGCGGTTGCTGTCGTAGTCGGTCACGCTCGCCGCGGCCACCAGGCCGGTCTGCACATGGTCTCCGCGTTCGCCGGGCATGGTCAGGCGATAGGCGTAGTAGCAGGGTGCGTCGTCGCGCACCAGTACACCGGCGGCGAGCATTTTCCGCAGGTTCTCGGCGGCCTTGGCATAAACCTCGGGCGCGTAGGGGTCGATCTCGCGCGGCAGGTCGATTTCGGGCTTGGAAATGTGCAGGAAGGACCAGGGTTTGCAGGCAGCTTGCGCTCGCGCCTCGTCGCTGGAAAGCACATCGTAGGGCGGCGCGGCGACGGCGCCGGCCTGGCCTGCGGCAGGACGCAGTCCGCGGAAGGGGCGAATCAGACTCATGAAGGCGACTCAGGAATTGGCGGGTTGGGGGATGGCGCTGCGCAGGGCCGCGTCGGCCTCGCGGATCATCTTTTCGGTGGTCGCCCAGTCGACGCAGGCATCGGTGACCGAGCAGCCGTATTTCAGCTGCGACAGATCGGCGGGGATAGGCTGGTTGCCGGCCTCGATGAAACTCTCGATCATCAGGCCGACGATCGAGCGATGGCCGGCCCTGCGCTGGTCGCGGATCTGGTTGACGCAGTCGTGCATCACCAGCGGCTGCAGGTCCGGCTTCTTGTAGCTGTTGGCATGGGAGCAGTCGACCACGACGTTGTGCGGCAGCTTGGCCTTGGCCAGGGCCGCTTCGGCCAGCGCGACGCTGACCGTGTCGTAGTTCGGCCGCCCGCCGCCGCCGCGCAGCACCAGGTGGCCGTAGCGGTTGCCGGCGGTGCGCACCACGCAGGAACGGCCCTGCATGTTGATGCCGAGGAAACTGTGCGGGCTGGCGGCGGAAATGATCGCATTGACCGCGGCGTCGAGCGAACCGTCGGTGCCGTTCTTGAATCCAACCGGCGTCGACAATCCCGATGACATTTCGCGGTGGGTCTGCGATTCGGAAGTGCGCGCGCCAATCGCGGTCCACGCGATCAGGTCGCCCAGGTATTGCGGCGCAATCGGATCGAGCGCCTCGGTGCCGGCGGGCAGCCCGAGTTCGTTCACCGCGAGCAGGAACTCACGCCCTTTCTGCAAACCTTCCTCGATGTGGAAGGAATCGTCCATGCGCGGATCGTTGATGTAGCCCTTCCAGCCGGTGGCGGTGCGCGGCTTCTCGAAATACACCCGCATCACCAGCAGCATGGTGCCGGCGACTTCATCAGCCAGTGCCTTCAGGCGTCGGGCGTAGTCGATGCCGGCGACGGGATCGTGGATCGAACAGGGGCCGACCACCACGAAAATCCGCGGATCGGAGCCGTCGAGGATGCGCTCCAGCGAACGCCGTCCCGCCAGCACCGACTCCGCGGCCACTTCCGACAGGGGCACGCGGGCGTGAATTTCCTCCGGTGTCGGCATTGGCACGAAGGCTTCGATATTGAGGTTTTCAGTGATCTGCATCAGGTTTTCAACTTGTTGAAGAGTTCTTTTACCGCGGCGATGCGTTCCTTGAGGTTCGCACTGGGTTTCTGCCAGAGCAGCTTGTCCTGACCCGCCAGCTTGAAATTGCGATTGTTCTGGAGCAGGCGGATGATTTTCGCGGGGTCGATGGGAGGGTTGGGTACAAATTGCAATTGTATCGCGGCCGGGCCCGCATCCAGCTTGGCCAGTCCCAGAGCGCGGCCGGCCAGGCGCAGGCGGTGGGTTTCCAGCAGGGCTTGCGTCTGCGCCGGCATTTCGCCGTAGCGGTCGATCAGTTCCTCCTGCATCGCGCGCAGATCGTCCTCGCTGTCGCAGTTGGCCAGGCGCTTGTAGAGCGTCAGGCGTTCATGCACGTCGGGGCAGTAGTCGCTGGTCAGGAGCGCCGGCACGCGCAGGTTGATTTCCGAGGTGATGGACAAGGGCTGGGTCAGGTCGGGCACCTTCTCGCCGGCCTTCAGCGCGCGCACCGCGGCATTGAGCATGTTGGTGTACATGGCGAAGCCGATCTCGTGGATCTCGCCGCTCTGCGATTCGCCGAGCACTTCGCCGGCACCGCGGATCTCCAAATCGTGCATGGCGAGGAAGAAGCCCGAGCCGAGTTCCTCCATGGCCTGGATCGCTTCCAGCCTCCGCCTGGCCTGCGCCGTAGGCTTGGCGTCCTCGTGCGTCAGCAGGTAGGCGTAGGCCTGGTGGTGCGAGCGGCCGACGCGGCCGCGCAGCTGGTGCAACTGGGCCAGGCCGAACTTGTCGGCGCGGTTGATGACGATGGTGTTGGCGTGCGGGTTGTCGATGCCGGTCTCGATGATGGTCGAGCACAACAGCAGGTTGTGCTTCTGCTGGGTGAATTCGCGCATCACGCGTTCCAGCTCGCGTTCCGGCAACTGGCCGTGGCCGATCACCATGCGCGCCTCGGGCAGCAGCGTTTGCAAGCGCTCCTTCATGTTTTCGATGGTGTCGACTTCGTTGTGCAGGAAGTACACCTGGCCGCCGCGCTTGAACTCGCGCAGACAGGCTTCGCGCACCTGTCCGTTGGACCATTTGGTGACGAAGGTCTTGATCGCCAGGCGCCGCGAAGGCGGCGTGGCGATCACGGAAAAATCGCGCAGGCCTTCGAGCGACAGGCCCAGCGTGCGCGGAATCGGCGTCGCGGTCAGGGTCAGCACATCGACCTGCGCGCGCAGCGCCTTCAGGGCTTCCTTCTGGCGCACGCCGAAGCGGTGCTCCTCGTCGATGATGACGAGCCCCAGGCGGGAAAAGGACACGTCCTTCTGCAGCAGGCGATGGGTACCGATCAGGATGTCGATCCTGCCCTGGGCCAGCAATTCGACCGCTTCGTCCTGCTCCTTCGCCGACTTGAAGCGCGAGATCTCGGCGACCTTGATCGGCCAGTTGGCGAAGCGGTCGCTGAAGTTCTGGTAGTGCTGCTCGGCCAGCAGCGTGGTCGGACAGAGGATGGCGACCTGCTTGCCGTCGGCCACCGCGACGAAGGCGGCACGCATCGCGACTTCGGTCTTGCCGAAGCCGACGTCGCCGCAGACCAGGCGGTCCATCGGCTTGCCGG
>CAZYTN010000280.1:0-3254 GCA_964650115.1 uncultured Sulfuritalea sp. | reverse complement strand
CCGTATAGTTGCGGATGAAATCCGCCGCGACCATCGTGAAACCCTCGCGCGCCAGTTCGACGTCGTAGGGATCCTTCGGCCGCTCGACGAAGCCGACCGGATTCCAGGCGTAGCCCGTGCCCCACTTGAGTGCCCGCTTGCCGACATCAAGCGTGAAACCGGGATCGGGCTTGAACGAAACGTAGGCCTCGTCGAAGTGCTTCTTGCTCTCACTGGCCAGATTGTCGTGCCACACCTGGGCGCTGCCGTGCAGCTTGAGGCTGGCGATGCCTTGCGTGTACTTGAGGTTGAGCTTGAGCGTGGTGGTGTTGCGGTCAAGCGTTTGCCGGTCAAGGCCGTTCAGTTTGTAAAGGCTGCCATCGCGATTGAGCCAGGCACGGTCAGGCTTGAATTCCAGATAGCCGCCGAATTCGAAGGGCTTCTTTTCGAACTCGGCGGCGTCGAAAGTGAATTCTTCGGCCCATGCGGTGCCCGCAAGCAGGCAGGCGCACAGAGCCAGCGCAGTCTTCACTTCCTGAGATCCTCGACGCGCGGCAGATAGTTGAGCGAGAACACCTCGTCGGGGAAGTCGCGCTTTTTGATCGTCGAATAGAGCATCACCGATTTGTAATCCTTGTACAGCGGGCTGTCGGTCTCCAGCGTCGCCGGTCGCCTGATGCCGCCGCCGAAATCCCTGGTGTCCTTGAAGCGCAGGGTCTTGATCAGCAGGCCGCTGGCGGCGTAGCACTCGATTTCGGTCGGCAGCGTGGTCTTCTTGTCCACCCACATCTTGAGCTTGTCGTAGGCCACCTCGTTAGTCTTGGCCTTGAGCGTCAGCAGGTAGCGGTCTTTCTCTTCCGTCGCTGCCTCGACGTCGTATTCCGCCGTGTAGTCGATGCGCAGGATGTCGGCGTTGTTGAACACGCCCCCCGTCACCGATTGCAGGCTGGTGATGCGCACCGGCTTGCCGACTTCGGGAATGTAGAGCCACATGTTGTCGCCCAGGCGCAGCGTGGCGCGACCCTTGTCGCTCTGCGGCGCGAGGAAGAGCGCGACGATCTTGTCGCGACCCTTCTTCACCGAGTAAAGCACGAACTCCTTCTTCCTGCCGTCGGGCTCGATGTTGATGAGCTTCCTCAGCATCTCGTAGGATTCGGGTTCGAGGTTGCGGTCCACCTTCTTCAGGATCGCCGCGCCGTCGAGGCCCGAGGCGGACATGACCGGCAGGGCCAGCAGGCACAGCAGCAAGACAAGTGTTTTCTTCATGACGGTTCCTTTCAAACGTGGCGCAGGGCGCTGATCGGATCCATGCGCGAAGCCTTCCACGCCGGTTGCAGGCTGGCGACGATGGCGACGACGACGACCAGCGCGGCGATGGTCAGCACGTCGCCGCCGGCGATGGTCGGCGCCATCACCAGGTTCTGCTGCTGGCCGAAATCGAAGGTCGGGCGCCAGAGATTGATGCCGAAGATCGCGGCGAGGCTCAGCAGCGTTCCCGCCACGGTACCAACGATGCCCAGCATCAGGCCCTCGGCGAGGAACAGCGAAAGGATGCGGCGCGGCGGCGTGCCGATCGCGGCGATGGTGCCGATTTCGCGGATGCGCTCGAACACCGCCATGATCATCACGTTCATCACCGAGACCAGCACGATGGAGACCAGCACCACCTTGATGAACAACGTCATCAGGTCGATCATCTTCGCCAGGTTGGCGAAGGGCGAGAGGTCGGCCCAGGTGTGGACTTCGATCACCGGCTTGCCTTCCTTGTTGCTGACGCCTTCCAGAGCGGCCTTGATCTGGCCGGTGGTCCGCTCCAGCTTCGAGAAGTCCTTCAGCCGCACGGCGATTTCGCTGACCTCGGCCTCGTTCATGCGCAGCAGTTCGCGCGCGTCGTCGATATGCACATAGCCGTCGCGCCCTCCCGGCCCGGTCACGCCTTCGAGGATGCCGCGCACGACGAAGGTCTTGCCATTCACCGAGCCGTCGCGATTGGTGGCGACCACCACCACCGTGTCGCCGACCTTGGTCTTCATGCCGCGCGCCAGCAGCAGCGGGATCACGATCTGGCCGCGGCCGACCAGCGCGCCCGCCTTGTCGCCCTCGACCATGCGGCCGGGCAGCAGCGGCGTGGTCGCCGCCTCGCGCGCCGGGTCGATGCCATTCACGCGGATGCTGGTGGTCTCGACGAAGTTGCTGAACATGCCGCCGAACTTGACGCGCGGCGACCAGGTCTCGACCGCCGGGTTGGCCTGCAGCGCCTCTTCGACCTTGGCCACCATCGGCGGCTTCAGGTTGAGGTTGAGCGGCAGGTTGTCGATCGAAGCGACATAGCCCTTGCGATGCACCTGCAGGTGACCCAGCACCGAGTCGGTGATCTGTCCGACCATCATGGAACGGAAGGAACCGGCGACAGCGATGAACAACAGCACCGCGACCATGCCGATGACGATCAGCAACAGCGTCAGCGTGGTGCGGCGGCGGTAGCGCAGCAGGTTGCGGCTGGCGATGCCAAGAATGTCGAAGGCCCCCACCCCCCAGCCCCCGCCCGAGCGGGGGTGACGGGTGTTCGCCGCCTGCGGCGGCTCCGTGTTGTTGGCTGCGCCCGACTCGGGGCGGCCCGTCGTCGGGCTAGACATGGCTGCCTCCGTTCTGCAGACGCCCGTCTTCGAGCGTGAAGGTGGTTTCTGCCTCGCCCATGATCTTCGGATCGTGGGTGGAGAAGATGAAAGTGGTGCCGAAGTCGTCGCGCATTTTCTTCATCAGTTCGAGAATGCGGTAGGCGGTATCGTGGTCGAGGTTGGCGGTGGGTTCGTCGGCCAGCACCAGCTTGGGCTGACTCACCAGCGCGCGCGCCACGGCAACGCGCTGCTTCTGCCCGCCGGAAATCTGGTCCGGCCGCTTGTCGGCCTGGTCCGCCATGCCGACCGCGTCGAGCATGCGCAGCACCTGTTCACTGCGTTTGTCGGTTGGCCACTCCTGCACCATGCGCAAGGGGTATTCGACGTTCTCGAACACGGTCAGCACGGGGATCAGGTTGAAGTCCTGGAAGACGAAGCCGATGTGCTCGCCGCGAAAGCGCGCGGCGGCGCGACGGTCCAGCGTGGCGATGTCGATGTCGAGCACCTTGAGCGTACCCGACGTTGGATGGTCGAGGCAGCCGACCATGTTGAGCAGGGTGCTCTTGCCGCTGCCCGAAGGGCCAACGAAGGCGACGAAGGACGAAGCCTCGATGGCGAAATCGACGCCCTTGATCGCCGGCACGTCGATGTCGCCGA
>CAZYTN010000279.1:0-3286 GCA_964650115.1 uncultured Sulfuritalea sp. | reverse complement strand
GCCTTGTCGAACTGCATCGGAATGCCGAAGGCCAGTGCCGAGAGGATGGTGATCTTGTGCGCGGCATCGACGCCCTCGATGTCGAAGGTCGGATCGGCCTCGGCATAGCCCAGGCGCTGCGCCTCCTTGAGCACGACGTCGAAGGGCAGGCCCTTGTCGCGCATCTCGGAGAGGATGAAGTTGGTGGTGCCGTTGATGATGCCGGCGATCCACTGGATGCGGTTGGCGGTGAGCCCCTCGCGCAGCGCCTTGATGATCGGGATGCCCCCCGCCACCGCCGCCTCGAAGGCAACCATGACGCCCTTCTCATGGGCGGCGGCGAAGATTTCATTGCCATGCACGGCGAGCAGGGCCTTGTTCGCCGTCACCACATGCTTGCCGTTGGCGATCGCCTTCAGCACCAGCTCCTTGGCGATGCCGCAACCGCCGATCAGTTCGATGACGATGTCGATCTCGGGATCGCTGACCACGGCGAAGGCATCGTCGGTGACCTGCGCCCGGCCGGCCGTGACCTGCCGCGCCAGTTCCAGGTTCTTGTCCGCGACCCGGGTGATGCGGATCGGTCGCCCGGCGCGCCGGGTGATTTCGGCTTCGTTGCGTGCCAGTACGTTAAAGGTGCCACCACCGACGGTGCCGATGCCGAGAAGTCCTGCATTGATAGGTTTCATTTCAAGATTTTCCAAAGCCGGACTGGCCGGATTGACAATACGAAAGGCAGGTTCTTATCGGCAATTTGCGCCGCATCGATGCCGGTCTTGCGAACCCAGGATTTCAGGTGCCATGCCGCTTGCGATAGCCTTCGAGAAAGCGCGCGATACGGCCGATGGCCTCGCGCAGGTCGTCCTCGTGCGGCAGGAAGACCAGGCGGAAGTGGTCGGGGTGCGGCCAGTTGAAGCCCGTGCCCTGCACCAGCAGCACCTTCTCCATGGTCAGCAACTCGCCGATGAATTCCTGGTCGTCCAGGATCGGATACATCTTCGAATCCAGGCGCGGGAACATGTACAGCGTGGCCTTGGGCTTGACGCAGCTGACGCCGGGAATCGAGGTGATCAATTCATGGGCGACGTCGCGCTGACGGCACATGCGCCCGCCGGGTGCCACGAGATCGTCGATGCTCTGGTAGCCGCCCAGCGCGGTCTGTATGCCCCACTGGCCGGGCACGTTGGCGCACAGGCGCATCGAGGCCAGCATGTCGAGTCCGTCGATGTAGTCGCGGGCGTGCTTCTTCTCGCCGGACACGATCATCCAGCCCGAGCGGTAGCCGCAGGAGCGGTAGTTCTTCGACAGGCCGTTGAAGGTGATGGTCAGCACGTCCTCGGACAGGGCGGCGATCGAGGTATGCGTCGCGCCGTCGTAGAGCACCTTGTCATAGACCTCGTCGGCGTAGATGATCAGGTCGTTGGCCCGCGCGATTTCGATGATTTCCTTCAGCACCGCGTCGGGATACAGGGCCCCGGTCGGGTTATTGGGGTTGATGATGACGATGGCGCGGGTCTGTGGCGTGATCTTGGCGCGGATGTCGGCCAGGTCGGGCAGCCAGCCGGCGCCTTCGTCGCACAGGTAGTGGCGCGGGGTGCCGCCGGAAAGGCTCACGGCAGCCGTCCACAGCGGGTAGTCGGGGGCCGGCACCAGCACTTCGTCGCCGGTGTCGAGCAGGGCGTTCATGGCCATCACGATCAGTTCGGAAACACCGTTGCCGATGTAGATGTCCTCGATCGTCACGCCCTTGATGTGCTTCTGCTGCGTGTAATGCATGACCGCCTTGCGCGCCGAGAATATGCCCTTCGAATCGACATAGCCGGCCGCGTTCGGCAGGTTGCGGATCATGTCCTGCTGGATTTCCTCGGGCGAATCGAAGCCGAAGGCGGCAAGATTGCCGATGTTCAGCTTGATGATCTTGTGGCCCTCCTCCTCCATCTGCCGCGCGCGGGCGAGCACGGGCCCGCGAATGTCGTAGCAGACGTTGGCGAGTTTGGCGGATTTATTCACAGGCTGCATCAGCAACCGTCCTTTCTGCTTGGCGCCGACCAAGTAGGCATTGTCGGCAAATGTATAATGTTACCCAAGCCCATGCTGCACCGCAAATCCAGATTTGATGCGGCTTTCGGCCACTCCAGCCCCTGCACGTCTTTTGCCAACCCTTTGCCGAATCAGGCCCCGAGAATGAAGCTGCATTCCGCCGTCACCACCGGCCTGCTTTCAATCACCTCCTACGATGCCGGGCACATTGCCGTTAACGGCCGCCGGCTGACGAAAAGTTTTCTCCTGCTGCCGCGGCGGCTGATCGAGGACTGGCCCCCGGCTTCATTCGACAGCCTGACCGAGTCCGACCTGCTGGCCGTCGCCAACCTCGACTGCCCCATTGTCCTGCTCGGTACCGGCGCGCGCCAGCGCTTCCCCGCCCCCGCCCTGATGCGGCCGCTGGTCGAGCGGCGCGTCGGCGTCGAAGTGATGGACAGCCATGCCGCCTGCCGCACCTACAACATCCTCATGGCCGAGGGGCGTGAGGTGGCCGCCGCATTGATCGTCGAAAACGCCGGGTGACCCGACGCCGGGAATGACCTCTGCTTATTCGCCGAACGCGGCGATGGCAGGATTCTGCGGCTCCTCGCGGTAGAATTAGACGATTTGGCGCCGATGCCGGCCGCGGCTGACCACCAGATCAACGCAATCCCCGGAACCCCCGCACTATCCCTGTCATGAAGAAGATCCTCATCCCCGGCGCCAATGGCGCCATCGACCGGCACCTGTCCCAGCACCTCATGAATGCCCGCGGCAAGTTGTTGGACTGAAATCCCGATGAAGCTTGCCCTGAAAATCGATGTCGATACCTGGCGCGGCACCCTGCAGGGAGTGCCTCACCTGGTGGAGATTTTGCGTCGCCAGGGGGCGGACGCCAGCTTCCTCTTCTCGCTCGGTCCCGATCACACCGGCCGCGCCATCGGGCGTGCCTTTCGCCCCGGCTTCATGAAAAAGGCGCAGCGCAGCTCCGTGGTCTCGTACTACGGCATCAAGACGCTGATGTACGGTACGCTGCTGCCGGGCCCGGATATCGGGCGCCGCGGTGCCGACATCATGCGCGCGACGCGCGACGCCGGCTTCGAAACGGCGATCCACTGCTGGGACCACGTCAAGTGGCAGGACGGGGTCGAAAAAGCCAGCTCCGCCTGGACTGAAATCGAGATGCGGCGGGCGCACGAACGCTATATCGAGATTTTCGGCAGCGAAGCGCCCGGTCACGGCGCCGCCGGCTGGCAAATGAACCCGCATGCACTGCGCCTGACGC
>CAZYTN010000278.1:0-3298 GCA_964650115.1 uncultured Sulfuritalea sp. | reverse complement strand
CGCTTCCCCGCAACGCCGAAAGTTGTGCGGGATCAGGTACTGGGTGGTGTTGCTGGAGCCTGCGAAACGTTCTTCCTGTACTCCTGCAAGGGACAGCGCATCGGACTTGACCGGTCGCCGCGGCATCGGGGTGGAAAGGCGGCGAAGCGCGGCACCTCCAAAGAACAGGTGCCTGCGCTGATCGCCCGTGATCGTTCCGGCGCTACGGTCGACTTCGTGCCCGGTGCCGGCGACGCGGTGCATATCGTCGCCGCCTTGAAGCCAATTCTGTCGGCAGATGCCATCCTCTGCACCGATGGCAGCAAGGCCATGGCGGCCGCTGCGCAGACCCTTGGCATCGAGCACCACGCCGTGAATCTGGCATCCGGAATCCGCGTGAATGGTGCCTGCCACGTCCAGAACGTCAACGCCTACGACAGCCGGCTCAAGGGATGGCTGCGCCATTTCAAGGGCGTCGCAACAAAGTACCTCGACTCTTACCTCGGCTGGTTCCGTGCCATCGGGCGGTCGCAGGGGAAACGCCTGCAACCGGCATCGTTCTTGGCTCTCGCCGCTACCACATGTTCCCATCCTTAACGTTTCAGACTAGAGCCAAGAAAAACCTACCTGACCGCTGCCTTCAGCCGTCCGAGTGCTGTTTCGCGCGGGAATAGAGCGACGACGGCGTCGACGGATGGCGTCTGTGCTTGGCCGGTAAGCAGTACGCGCAAGGGCATCGCAAGCTTGGGCATCTTCAGGTCATGTTTGCCGGCACACGCCTTGATGAGTGCGCCGATGGCCGGCGCTTCCCAGGCGACATCCCGGAGCCCGGCGACGAAATCCGCCAGCGCGGGCAATGCTTCCGGCGCCAGATGTTGGGCGAGCAGGTCGGAGGCGACGGGCGGGGCGACATAGAATATTTCGGCGCTATCGGCCAGTTCGTTCAGGTTGGTGACGCGCTCCTTGTAGAGGCCGGCGATTGCGGCGAGGGAAGGTGTTGCCGGCAACGTCAAACCGCGCGCTTCAAGCCGCGCGCGAACGAGGCCGGACAAACGCTCGTTGTCGGCCTGTTTCAGGTAGTGCGCGTTCACCCAGTTGAGTTTTTCGGTGTTGAACTGCGCGGCCGACGGCGTGATATGGTCAAGATCGAACCACTGGCAGAACTGTTGCATCGAGAATATCTCGTCGTCGCCGTGCGACCAGCCGAGGCGCGCGAGATAGTTGAGCAGCGCTTCCGGCAGATAGCCTTCGTCGTCGTACTGCATCACGCTTACCGCGCCGTGCCGCTTCGACAGTTTCTGTCCGTCGTCGCCGAGAATCATCGAAAGGTGCGCGTAGAGCGGTATTTGAGCTCCGAGCGCCTGGAGTATGTTGATTTGACGCGGTGTGTTGTTGACGTGGTCGTCGCCACGGATAATGTGAGTGATCTTCATCTCCCAGTCGTCTACCACCACGCAGAAGTTGTAAGTCGGCGTGCCGTCGGCGCGGGCGATGACCAGATCGTCCAGCTCGGTATTGGCAATTTCGATGCGGCCTTTGACGAGGTCGTCCCAGGCAACTACACCTTCCGGCGGGTTTTTGAAGCGCACTACCGGTTGCTTGCCCGCTGGCGGCGTCGGCAGCGTTTTTCCTGGCTCCGGGCGCCAGGTGCCGTCGTAACGCGGCTTGAGACCTTTGGCGCGTTGCTCTTCGCGCATACGGTCGAGTTCTTCCGGTGCCGTGTAGCAGTGATAGGCGGTTCCGGCGGCAAGCATTTGCCGGATCACTTCCTTGTAACGTTCCATGCGCTGCGTCTGATAGAAAGGGCCTTCGTCGTGCGATAGACCCAGCCAGTTCATGCCGTCGAGAATTGCCTGCACCGCCTCCGGCGTCGAACGGGCAACGTCAGTATCCTCGATGCGCAGAATAAAGCTGCCGCCGTAACGCCGCGCGTAAGCCCAGGAAAAAAGAGCCGTACGCGCGCCGCCGATGTGCAGAAAGCCGGTAGGGGAGGGCGCAAAACGGGTGCGGATCATGATCGCTCATCGAAAATCGGAAAGCGCGTATTGTAACGGATGCTCTGGATAGGCAAGAAAATTGACCGGTATCGCGAGTTGTGGTCTAATGCGCGTCCTCTATCGGGCGGTTAGCTCAGCGGTAGAGCACTGCCTTCACACGGCAGGGGTCACTGGTTCGATCCCAGTACCGCCCACCAATAGAATCAAATAGTTAGGCATCGGCTGGCCGAATATTTTCCGTCAATGTGAAAAATATGTGAAAAAGTGTTTTTGAAAACATGTATTTTTCAGTTGGATTTTCCAAAAATCAGGCACAAAAAAACCGGCCATCCCAGCCGGTCGCATTCCCGAAAACTGCCAATCAGGGAACCATCAAAACCTACGAAACCTGGGTTTTCGTTGTCGCGTGCTGATTACTTCCTGTTGGATTCCCTCGCTGCATGTTTTCCAGCGAATGAGCCACCATTGCCCGCTGCGACTCGGTAAGGTGGCGCGCTAGGTGGCGGCGTCCAAGAAGTTTTGGAGATTGGTGTCCGTGCTGCACAGCACCACAATTCAGCACTTAGCATCGTCCGTGCCATGGCCGATGCAAGCCTGTGTTTCCAAGGCTGGGCCAATTCCTTGCTTGAGATTGCCCTGTGCATTGCGCGACGCAGCATACCGGGTGCGGCACCACGGTTAAACGCTGTCATTTAGCCGACGAATGATCGCCACAAGCTCAGGGTCGGCGTCGGGCGGCGCTTCCTGGTTGCCGTCAACAATGATGTGCCTCACTAAGCGGTCGATTTCGGCACGGTACGCCAGAGAGATCTCGCTATCGGGGGGCTTCACCGTTATGCGCTGCTCGGCTTGGTGAAGGATGCGTTTTGCCTGGCTGGTGCTCATGGGGTGCTCCTGCGTCGCTATCGACAATCGCCCGCAATTCCTCGTCCGTCATGGCGGCAAGCTCTGCCTGACTGACTCCGAGCATCTGCGCCAACTGCTCGATGCTCGCCTCTTTCAAGTCCTTTGGCAGCGGGCCAAGGTTCATCCGCTTTTCCATCGCGGCCAGTCTGGTCTTGGTGCTCATGACAGATCATCCTCAAGTTTCTGTAGTATTTCGGCAATGAGATCAGGGGGAAATTCCTTATCTTCAGGGTGCAGGCCGTCGATGCACTCGCCCAGATATTTGATTCGCTCGGGGGCCATGGCGAACATGCAGTGTGATGAATCCTTGCGGGCCATGGCGGCTTCGGCTGCGGCAAGTACGCGCTTTGCGGATGTGGTAGCCATGACTACGCCCCCTGTTTCCGAATGAACTGCATCGCCCATTCTTCACCTGG
>CAZYTN010000277.1:0-3299 GCA_964650115.1 uncultured Sulfuritalea sp. | reverse complement strand
TCGAGGACATGGTGCGCTACGGCAAGGACATCGAAAAGAACGTGCTGGCGCGCGGCCTGCGCTATCACCTTGAAGATCGCGTGCTGGTCCACGGCAACAAGACCGTGGTGTTCCGCTAAGCAGTCCTGCGCAATAACAGCCAGAGCCCGAACAGCACCATCGGCAGGCTCAGCCACTGCCCCATGCTGACCACATAGGACAGCCCGAAGATGCCATGATCGGGTTCGCGGAAATACTCGGCGACGAAGCGCAAGACGCCGTAGCCGATCATGAACACGCCCGATACCGCCCCCATCGCCCGCTGGCGCGTCGAGTACAACCACAGGATGATGAACAGCAGCAAGCCTTCGCCGGCCGCCTGATACAGCGGCGACGGGTGACGCGGCAGCCGGTCCACCTGCGGAAAAACCATCGCCCATGGCAGCGCCGGGTCGGCCAAACGGCCCCACAACTCGCCGTTGATGAAGTTGCCGATGCGCCCGGCCATCAAGCCCAGCGGCACCAGCGGCGCGATGAAGTCGGTCACTTGAAAAAACGTCCGGCCGGCCTTGCGGCCCCACAGCGCCATCGCCACGAACACGCCGAGCATGCCGCCGTGAAACGCCATGCCGCCCTTCCACACCGCGAGAATTTCCAGCGGATGCGCCAGGTAATAGCCCGGCTCATAGAACAGCACCTGCCCCAGACGCCCGCCCAGCACCACGCCGAGCACGCCGTAGAACAGCAGGTCGTCGACATCCTGCGCGTTCATGCCGTGCCAGGGCTGCGCCGCCGCGCGCCGCTTGCCGAGCCAGAGGAAGGCGAGAAAGCCGGCCAGGTACATCAGGCCGTACCAGCGCACGGCGAGCGGGCCGATGGAAACGGCGATCGGGTCGAACTGGGGATGGATCAGCATGGTGGCCGGATTCTAACCGTCCGCAGAAAGTCGGCGCCGCCACTACGGCGATACAATTGCGCGCTTACCCTCAATTATCCGTGTCGGAGATTCCCATGCCCGCCTACCGTTCCCGCACTTCCACCCACGGCCGCAACATGGCCGGCGCCCGCGCGCTGTGGCGCGCCACCGGCATGCAGGACGGCGACTTCGGCAAACCGATCATCGCCGTGGTGAATTCCTTCACCCAGTTCGTGCCGGGGCACGTGCATCTGAAAGACCTCGGCCAGCTCGTGGCGCGCGAGATCGAAGCGGCGGGCGGCGTGGCCAAGGAGTTCAATACCATCGCGGTCGACGACGGCATCGCCATGGGCCACGGCGGCATGCTGTATTCGCTGCCTTCGCGCGAATTGATCGCCGACTCGGTCGAATACATGGTCAACGCCCACTGCGCCGACGCCATGGTCTGCATTTCGAATTGCGACAAGATCACCCCGGGCATGCTGATGGCCAGCCTGCGCCTGAACATTCCGACCGTGTTCGTTTCCGGCGGGCCAATGGAGGCCGGCAAGGTCAAGTGGCATGGCGAATACCGCATGGTGGATCTGATCGACGCCATGATCGAGGCCGGCGACAGCAAGAACAGCGACGCCGAAGTAGCTTCCATGGAACGCTCCGCCTGCCCGACCTGCGGCTCGTGCTCCGGGATGTTCACGGCCAACTCGATGAACTGCCTGACCGAGGCGCTGGGTCTTTCGCTGCCGGGCAACGGTTCGCTGCTGGCAACGCACGCCGACCGCGAAAAGCTCTTCCTCAAGGCCGGCCGCCTCGTCGTCGAACTGTGCCTGCGCTGGTACGGGAAGGACGACGCCTCGGTGCTGCCGCGCTCGATCGCCAGCTTCGCCGCCTTCGAGAACGCCATTGCGCTCGATATCGCCATGGGCGGCTCGACCAATACCGTGTTGCACCTCTTGGCCGCGGCGCAGGAAGCCGGCGTCGGCTTCAACCTGGCCGACATCGACCGCATGTCGCGCAAGGTGCCCTGCCTGGCCAAGGTGGCGCCGGCGACGCAGAAATACCACATGGAAGACGTGCATCGCGCCGGCGGCATCATGGCCATCCTCGGCGAACTGGATCGCGCCGGCCTGATCAACCGCGAGTGCCCCACCGTGCTCTATCCGACCATGGGCGAGGCGCTAGCCTGCTGCGACGTCAAGCGCAACCATGGCCCGGCCGTGCATGAGTTCTATCGCGCGGCCCCGGGCGGCGTGCCGACGCAAACCGCCTTCTCGCAAAGCCGCCGCTATCCGACGCTGGACCTCGACCGCGCCAATGGCTGCATCCACGACCTGGCCCACGCCTATTCCAGGGACGGTGGCCTCGCGGTGCTCTACGGCAACATCGCCGAGAAGGGCTGCATCGTCAAAACCGCCGGCGTCGATGAGTCCATCCTCAAATTCACCGGTCGGGCGCGGGTCTGCCAGTCGCAGGAAGAAGCCGTGGAGAAGATTCTCGGCGACCAGATCGTCGCCGGCGACATCGTGATCGTGGTCTACGAAGGCCCCAAGGGCGGCCCCGGCATGCAGGAAATGCTCTATCCGACCTCATACCTGAAGTCGAAGGGCATGGGCAAGGTCTGTGCCTTGCTGACCGACGGCCGCTTTTCCGGGGGTACTTCCGGGCTTTCCATCGGCCACGCCTCGCCGGAAGCGGCTGCGGGGGGTGCGATCGGCCTGGTCGAAGAGGGCGACACCATCGAAATCGACATCCCCAACCGGAACATTCATCTCGCGGTTGAAAAGTCGGTGCTGGCGGCACGGCGGGCGGCGATGGAAGCTCGTGGCACTGCAGCATGGAACCCATTGAATCGACAGCGTGAAGTCTCGGCGGCCCTGCGGGCCTATGCCGCCATGACCACCTCGGCCGACACTGGTGCAGTGCGGGATATTTCACAGCTTCTTTGATCTGAGTCAAATATCCATCGGTATATAAGCAGATAATTATCTTCAAGATGTTTGACATGCTGTATCCGATGGAGAAGTGTCATGGGAAATACCCTGTATACCCGAGCCGCGTTGTTGCTGTGCTGCGCCGGTTGGCTGGCCGCCGCCGGGCCAGTGCTGGCTGAGGAAGCCAAGCCGGAGCCAAAGCCGCTCAAGCTCACCACCACCGCCGACCACACCAAGTTCAAGCAGCTGCAGAAGACCTTCAATTCCGGGCCGGAAGTGACCAAGGCCTGCCTGGAATGCCACACCGAAGCCGCCGGCCAGATCCACCGCACCAAGCACTGGAAATGGGAGTACCTGAATCCCGACACCAAGCAGACGCTGGGCAAGAAGACGGTGATCAACAACTTCTGCATTTCGATCGCCTCGAATTACGCCTCCTGCACCAGTTGCCACGTCGGCTACGGCTGGAAGGACGC
>CAZYTN010000276.1:0-3302 GCA_964650115.1 uncultured Sulfuritalea sp. | reverse complement strand
TCGTAGTGAAGAAGAAGGCCGATACCGAGATGCGCGCGATCGGTGTCGAAATTGTTGATGTGCGTCTGAAGCGGGTCGACCTGCCGCCGGAAGTCTCCGAATCGGTCTATCGACGCATGGAAACCGAGCGCAAGCGCGTAGCCAGCGAATTGCGCGCCGAAGGCGCCGCCGAAGCCGAGAAAATCAAGGCCAATGCCGACCGCCAGCGCGAAGTGATCCTGGCCGAGGCCTATCGCGATGCGCAAAAGATCAAGGGCGAGGGCGATGCCAAGGGAGCGGCGATCTATGGTCGTGCCTTCGGCGAGAACCCGGAGTTCTATGCCTTTTACCGCAGTCTTGAAGCCTATCGCGGCAGCTTCAGGAACAAGAGCGACCTCATGGTGATGGAACCCAATTCCGAGTTCTTCAAGTACTTGAAGAGCAGCGGCAAGGGCAAATAATCAGGATCGGTACCGGTTTGCAATGCTCAATCTCCTGCTGCTGGCTTTCGCCCTGATGCTGGTGATCGAAGGCCTCCTGCCCTTTCTCGCGCCGCGCCTATGGCGGGAAACCTTCCGTCGCGTGACGGAACTCAGCGACGGGCAGATCCGCTTCATCGGCCTGTCTTCGATGCTGGTCGGGATCGTCCTGCTGACGGTATTCCGCTGAGCGCCATGGCAAACCGGCACTGGCTTTTGCCTGAAGCGATTGAAGACGTGCTGCCGCGCGACGCGGCTTGCATCGAGGCGTTGCGGCGCAGCCTGCTCGACGAGTTTGCCCGTAACGGCTACGAGTTCGTGATTCCTCCTCTGCTTGAATATGTTGAATCGCTGCTCACCGGTAGCGGCCACGATCTTGATTTACGTACCTTCAAGCTGGTCGATCAGCTCTCCGGTCGCAGCATGGGCCTGCGCGCCGACATCACACCGCAGGTGGCGCGCATCGATGCCCATCTGCTGAATCGCAAGGGTGTCACCCGGCTGAGCTACTGCGGCAGTGCCTTGCACACACTGCCGGCCGGCTTCAACGCGACACGCGAACCCCTGCAGATCGGTGCCGAACTCTACGGCCATGCCGGGCTGGAGGCCGATATCGAGGTGATTCGCCTGCTGGCCGCAGCGCTGGGTCTCTGCGACATCAAGGTGTCGCGCTTCGATCTCGGGCACGTTGCAGTTTTTCGCGCGCTTGCCAAGAGGGCAGGTATGGCGGCGGAAGCCGAGGAGGAGTTGTTCGGCGCCCTGCAAGACAAGGACGTGCCGGCCGTGCGCGAACTGGTGAGCGCGGTTGCCGATCCGGTTCGCTCGGCACTGTTGGCTCTACCGGAGCTTTATGGGGACCGGCGGGTGCTGGAACGCGCGGCGCAGACTTTGCCGGCGTTGCCCGAGATCGCTGCCGCGCTGTCCGACCTGCAACGCCTTGCCGACGCGCTGTCCGACTTGTCGCTGAGCTTCGATCTGGCAGACCTGCGCGGCTACCACTATCACAGCGGGGTAGTTTTTGCCGCCTATTGCGCGGGCAACCCGGGCGCCGTGGCCCTGGGTGGTCGTTATGATGATTTCGGCCGGGTCTACGGCCGGGCCCGGGCGGCCACCGGTTTTTCTATGGACTTGCGGGAACTGGTGCGCTTGTCCCCGAATGGCGAGCCGCGCAGCGCGATTCTCGCCCCCTGGCCCGAAGATGATGCGCTGCACGCCGAGGCCTTGCGCCTGCGCGCGCAGGGCGAGCGCGTGGTACTGGCCCTGCCCGGGCACGACGGTACCTGGCGCGAAGCTGGATGTGACCGGATTCTGGTGCGCAGCGGCGATAACTGGATCATTGAATCCCTGAAGGAAGATTGAAATGGCAAAAAATGTCGTGGTCGTCGGCACCCAGTGGGGCGACGAAGGCAAGGGCAAGATCGTCGATTGGCTGACGGATCATTCGCAAGGCGTGGTGCGCTTTCAGGGCGGACACAATGCGGGCCATACGCTGGTCATCGCCGGCAAGAAGACCGTGCTGCACCTGGTGCCCTCCGGCATCCTGCGTGCGGGTGTCACCTGCTACATCGGCAACGGCGTAGTGCTGTCGCCCGAGGCCTTGATGAAGGAACTCGACGAGTTGACGGAGGCCGGCATCGACGCCGAGGCGCGGCTGAAGATTTCCGAAGCCTGCCCACTGATCCTGCCCTACCATCAGGCGATGGATGTAGCCCGCGAAGTGGCGCGCGGCAGCAACAAGATCGGTACCACCGGACGCGGCATCGGCCCCGCCTACGAGGACAAGGTGGCACGGCGCGGCCTGCGCCTGCAGGACCTGACCAAGCCGAAGCGCTTTGCCGAGCGCCTGGGCGAGATTCTCGAATATCACAATTTCGTGCTGAAGAATTTCCATGGGGCGCAGCCTGTGGATTTTCAGCAAGTCTACGACGGCGCCATGGCCATCGCGCCGCGCCTGACACGGATGATCGCCGACGTGCCGCGTGCGCTCTATGACGCCCATAGGGCCGGCGCCAACCTGTTGTTCGAGGGCGCTCAGGGCACCTTGCTCGACATCGATCACGGCACCTATCCCTTCGTTACATCGTCCAACTGTGTCGCCGGTGCGGCGGCAGCGGGCGCCGGAGTTGGCCCGGGCATGCTGCACTACATCCTCGGCATTACCAAGGCCTACACCACGCGGGTGGGCGGCGGCCCCTTCCCGACCGAGTTGTATGACGCCCTGGACAAGCAGGATCCGGTGGGCAAGCATATGGCCACCAAGGGTCACGAATTCGGTGCCACCACCGGACGTGCGCGGCGCTGCGGCTGGTTCGATGCCGCGGCCCTGAAGCGCGCGATCCAGATCAACGGCGTTTCGGGTCTGTGCATTACCAAGCTCGATGTGCTTGATGGTGTCGAGGAACTCAAGATCTGCACCGGCTATCGCATCAACGGCGGTATTTCCGACATCCTGCCGGTGGGCGCGGATGATCTCGCCTGCTGCGAACCGATCTACGAGTCGCTGCCCGGCTGGAAGGGCAGCACGGTCGGCGTCAAGACACTGGACGGCCTGCCGGACGAGGCTCGCGCGTACATCAAGCGCATGGAACAACTTTGCGACGTGCCGGTGGATATGATCTCCACCGGTCCGGATCGCGAGGAAACGATAGTATTGAGGCATCCCTTCGAATAAGGGGTGCAGCAGTCCTGGGATACCGTCCCGACCCTGAAGGGACCGGGACATATCCCACCAGGGGATACCGTCCCCGCTTCCAGCGGAGACATAAAAAGAAAAGGCCGCTAGAAACATCCTGGCGGCCTTTGCTCATTTCTTTTTTCGCGTACCATGCTTGGTGCCCAGGAAGG
>CAZYTN010000275.1:0-3307 GCA_964650115.1 uncultured Sulfuritalea sp. | reverse complement strand
TTCAACGCCAAGAGCTGGAAATTCACCGCGCTGCGCTACGTCAACCGCGACGGTCAAAAGGGCGAAGTCGTCACCCTGATCGGGCACTCGGGTTGCGGCAAGAGCACGCTGCTCAACCTGATCGCCGGACTGACGCTGCCGACCCGCGGCGTGCTGCTCTGCGAGGGGCGCGAAATTCCGGGCCCCGGCCCGGAGCGCGCCGTGGTGTTCCAGAACCACAGCCTGCTGCCCTGGATGACCTGCTTCGAGAACGTCATGCTCGGCGTCGAACAGGTCTTCGGCCGCAAGGAAGGCAGGGCCAGGCTCAAGGAGCGTGTCGAGGCGGCGCTGGGGATGGTGCACATGGAGCATGCGCTGCACAAGTATCCGCACGAGATCTCCGGCGGCATGAAGCAGCGTGTCGGCATCGCCCGTGCCTTCGCCATGGAGCCGAAGATACTGCTGATGGACGAGCCCTTCGGCGCGCTCGATGCCCTGACCCGCGCCGCGCTGCAGGACGAGTTGAACGGCGTGCTGGCCAAGACAGGCGCCACGGTGGTGCTTGTGACCCACGATGTCGACGAGGCCGTGCTGCTGTCGGACCGCATCGTCATGATGACCAACGGTCCGGCTGCCACCATAGGCGAGATCGTCGAGGTCAAGCTCGAACGTCCGCGCGATCGCCTGGAGCTGGCGCACGAGCACAAGTTCGCCGACTACCGCGCCGCGGTGTTCGAGTTCCTCTACCGCAAGCAGTTGAAGAAGGCGGCCTAGTGCCGTGTTGCATCATTCTTGAGGGAGCGCTGAAAAAAACCACCCGTCATTCCCGCGAAAGAACGTCACCCCGGACCACGATCCGGGGCGGGAATCCAGCGGCGTTCGTTGGACAAAGACACTGGATTCCGGCTTTCGCCGGAATGACTGAAGTCTCAGCGCACGAGCAGCAGGAAGACCAGCAGCAGGTTCAGCACCAGCGAGGCCGCCGCCAGGAGCTTCAGCCCCAGCAGCGGATCGCGCTGCAACAGCGGCGTGCGGCGCGCCACGCGCAAGGGGCGCTGGGCGCCGCGTTCCAGCGCCAGGAGGAATTCTTCGGCGGTCTCGAAGCGGTTGGCCGGCGCGCGCGCGACCGCCTTGAGCATGACCGATTCGAGCCAGTCGGGAATGTCCGGCCGGTAACGCGTCGGCGGCATCGGGTCGCCGAAGCGCGGATTCTGGAAGGGTTCGATTTCGCCGTAGGGATATTTGCGCGTCAGCAGATGGTAGAGCGTGACGCCGACGGCATAGAGGTCGCTGGCCTCGTTCGCCGCGGTGGCCACCCCGCTGCCGGCGAAGAGTTCCGGCGCCATGTAAGAGGGCGTGCCCGTGTTGTTGATCTCGTTGAAGGTCTCGGCCGCGTCCTGGCCGTCGGAGGCGGCGACGCCGAGGTCGAGCAGGCGCAGGCGGCCGTCGGCGCCCAGGTGCAGGTTGTCGGGCTTTATGTCGCGATGCACGATGGCCAGGCGATGCAGCGCCGCCAGGCCCTTGAGCACGCGCGTCGCCAGGTCGACGGCTTCGACCGGCGTGAAGCGGCGGCCCTGGTCGAGATGGCGTGCCAGCGTGGCGCCCTCGTGCCAGCTCATCAGGTAATAGAGATGGCTGCGCGCCGGCCAGCTCACCATTTGCGGAAAGTCGGCGCTGGCGACACGGCGCGCCAGCCATTCCTCGTGGGCCAGCGCGGCGGTATCGGCGGCGTCGGAGTCGGCGTGCAGGGTCTTCAGCACGAAATCCTGGCCGCTGACGACGGAGCGGACGCGATACAGCAGGGTGACGCGCGATTCGTGCAGCAGCTCGGCGACTTGCAGATCGTCGATCACCTGCCCCGGCTTCAGGCGTGGCGGCAGGGGCAGGGCCTTGACCCGCGCCAGCGTATCGCGCAGGCCATCGGCCGGCAGTTCGAGCACGCGCAGCACCAGCGCCGTGGCCTTGTCTTCGGCGCCGGCATCCGTCGCGGCATTGGCGATGGTGGCCGCGATCTCGTCGGCGCTGCCCGTCGCGGCGAGCATCTTCGCCAGGCGCGCATCGCCCAGCGTGCCCCAGACGCCGTCGCTGGCGAGCAGGAAGACGTCGCCCGCCGCCAGCTCACCATCGGCATAGTCCACGGTGAGGCCGGCATCGAGGCCGACCGCGCGCGACAGCACGCTGTTGAGTTCGGGATGCTCCCAGACGTGGTCGCTGGTGAGTTGCACCAGTTCGCCTGCGCGCAAGCGATACACACGGGTATCGCCGACATGGGCGATGACGTAGCGCCGCCCGCGCAGCACCAGCGCCGACAGCGTGGTGGCCATGCCGGCGGTTTCGCGCGCGCGCCGCGTATGCGCGTAAAGCCAGCGGTTGAGGGCGACGATGACCTTGTCCAGCGCCTGCGGCACGCTCCAGGTGTCCGGCGTTGCGTAGTAGTCGGCGAGCAGGCTGCGCACGCAGTATTCGGAGGCCTCGCGGCCGTTGGCGTGGCCGCCGACGCCGTCGGCCACGGCGACCAGGATGCCCTTGTTCTCCAGCTCGGCGTCTTCCGGCGTGACGCCGGCGCAGTAGTCCTCGTTCTTCGGGCGCGCGCCGGAAAGCGAGGCGTGACCGAGGTCGACGCGGAGGGCGGAGGGCGGCTTGGAATTCTTCACCCGGGCAGCTTAGCGCGAAATGTGATTGGGTTCGTCATTCCGGCGAAGGCCGGAATCCAGATCAGCGCCGCACTGGATTCCGGCCTTCGCCGGAATGACGAGGTACGTCGTGGTTCACTATATTTTCGCCGCCGTCAGGTGCGCAGCACCCCAGGTGGTGCGCCAGCGCGTCTTGACGCCAGTAAGGCCGACCAGCGCCAGCACGGCGAGCGCGGCGAAGATCAGGAAGCCGGTCTGGTAGCTGCCGGTCAGTTGCTTCGAATAGCCCATGCTGGAGGCGAGGTAGAAGCCGCCGATGCCGCCGGCCATGCCGACCAGGCCGGTCATGACGCCGATCTCCTTGCGAAAGCGCTGCGGCACCAGCTGGAACACCGCGCCGTTGCCCATGCCGAGGCACAGCATGGCGGCGACGAAGCCGGCCAGCGCCAGCCAGGCATTCGGCAGGCCGAAGCTGACGATGGAGAGGAACAGCGCGGCGCCCATGTACATCACGGAGAGCGACTTGACGCCGCCGATGCGGTCGGCGACGTTGCCGCCGATCGGCCGCACCAGGGAGCCGGTAAAGACGCAGGCGGCGGTGAAGAAGCCGGCGGTCTTGGCGTCGAGTCCGTACTGCGTATTGAAGTAGATGGTCAGCGATGAAGCCAGCCCGACGAAGCCGCCGAAGGTGACCG
>CAZYTN010000274.1:0-3375 GCA_964650115.1 uncultured Sulfuritalea sp. | reverse complement strand
GGCTCATTCCGGCCTCGGCTTCGATGGCGCTGTTGAGTTCGACGAAGGGCACGGCAAGTTCGCCGGCGAGCGCGCGGCCGAGAGTGGATTTGCCCGCTCCGCGCAGGCCCACGAGTGCGATGCGCTTGCGCCGCGCGGCGTCTTCCTTGCCGAAGTCGCGCATCAGGCGCAACAGGGCTTCTTCAAGCTGTTTGGGCGACAGTTGTTCGAGGAAGCGATGAATCAAATGGTATTCCGCCGAGTTCTGCGGCGGTTCGAGCAGTTCCATCAGCGAAAAGCCGAGAGCCGCGCTGACGTGGCGCAGGACCATGATGGATGGATTGGTCTCGCCGTTTTCGACCTGTGCCAGGTAGCGTTCGGAGACATCGGCGTTGATCGCCAGGGCCTTGCGCGAGATGCCGCGCCTCGCCCGCGCTTCACGTACACGCATCCCCAAAGCGCGGATGAAGTCGGCATCGGCGGCTTCGTCGATGAGCCCGGAACTGCTGGCAATTTCGTCTTTGGCTTTGGTGTCCATGGGTTTCGAGTGAGGATAGCGTATCGGGATCAGTAGTGAGCACTATAATTCCTGTTTTTGATCTATGTCAACAGATATCTTCTCCAGTATGACTGATATAGCGTATTTGACGTCTTAAAATAATGAATAAACAGTATATTAAGTACATTTTTGAAAAAGGCATAATATTGCATTGCCGTATTGACATGAGCGTTTTTCTTACCCATACTCCGCTTCAGAATGTGAAGTATGGTACAGCAGTGGAATAATAGTGCCATACCCTAATGAACGGCGTCCGTGGCAAGACAGTGTTGCGGGCAGCCAAAAAAGGAGGCAGCAATGGCAGATGGTTTGTTCGACCAGTTCCAGAACTGGTATGAGAAACGCCACGACTATGCACGCGACTGGAAAGCACGCACGGGTGGCCAGGTCGTAGCGACGATGTGCACCTACACGGCGGAAGAATTGCTGATCGCCGCCGGCATGCTGCCGGTTCGCGTGCTGGGCGCCCACGAACCGCAGAACGTGACCGAGCCGCATATTTTCGGCATGTTCTGTCCCTTCTGCCGCGATTCCCTGGCGCAGGGCCTGCTCGGCCGCTACGATTACTGCCAGGGCGTGACCCTGACGCAATCCTGCATCCAGTATCGGCAGACCTTCAGTTCCTGGCGCAGCAATGTGCCCAGCGTGGAATGGGACTACTACGTGGCGATGCCGAACGAAGTTCAGTCGGCGCATGCACGCAAGGCCCACCACGCCGAACTGCAATCCTTCCGTACCTTCCTCCAGGCGCTGACCGGCAAGGAGTTGACCGATGCGACGCTCAGGGAAGCGCTGGCCGTGGTCGATGAAAACCGCCGCCTGCTGCGCGAACTGTTCGAATACCGCAAAGCCGAAAATCCCCAGGTCACGGGTGTCGAGGCTCTGTATGCCTCGATCACGGCGCAGTTCGTGGACAAGCGCGAACACAACGCGATGCTGAAGAAAGTGCTTGCGGCCTTGCCCTCGCGCAAGCTGAATCGCAAGGAAGGCGTGCGTTTCATGACCATCGGTTCGGAAAACGACGACCTTGCCTTCATGGCCATGGTCGAATCCGTCGGCTCCACGATCGTCATCGACGACCAGTGTTCCGGCACCCGCTATTTCTGGAACCAGTCGAAGCCGGAAGACGACGTGATCAAGGCCATCGCCGACCGCTACTGCGATCGCCCGGCCTGCCCGACCAAGGACTACCCGAACCACACCCGCTTCGACCACGTGCTCGGCCTGGCCAAGGAGTTCAATGCGCGCGCGGCGATCTTCCTGCAGCAGAAGTTCTGCGATCCGCACGAGGGCGACTATCCGGATCTGAAGCAACACCTGGAAAAGAACGGCATTCCGACGCTGTTCCTCGAATTCGACATTACCAACCCCATCGGCCCCTTCCGCATCCGTGTCGAGGCCTTCCTCGAAACGATGAGCGACGAAGAGCTGTTCTAAAAATACGGGAGACCACGATGAACGCACCCAACAAGTATCCGACCGAATCCCTCAAGCTGTGGGGCAAGGCGAAGCAGCTGCGCGAGCAGTATTACGCCAACTACGCCCGTGCCAAGGATACCGGCGGCCTGCGCTGGTCCGGTTCCGCCTGGGCGCTGGACGCGCTGCCGGCCGGCCTCGGCGACGACGTCTATTCGCTGACCGGCGAGCCCTATGCTGCCGCCGTCGCGCACGACAAGAAATTCGCCAAGGAATGCATGGACGCCGCCGAGTCGGTCGGTTTCGCCCGCGACCTGTGCTCCTACATGCGCATCTACTGGGGTGGCATGCACCTCGACAAGTACCTCTACGGCGGCAAGTTCCCCAAGCCCGACTTCATTTTCCAGACGCAGATCTGCTGCTCGCACTCGAAGTGGTACCAGCACGTCGCCAAGGAAGAGAAAGTGCCGCAGTTCTACGTGGACGTCGGCGTCGGCCCCTACAAGGACATGAACGCGGCGCGCCTCGACTACGTCACCAACCAGCTGCACGACGGCATCGAGTTTTTGGAGAAGTCCACCGGCCGCAAGTTCGACGACGAGAAATTCCTCAAGGCGGTCAAGAACGAAATGCGCTCGACCAGCCGCTGGGCCGACATCTGCGCCCTGAACAAGGTCAAGCCGGCGCCGCTCGACGAGAAGACCATGTACTCGCTCTACGTGCTGGCCACGCTGTCGAAGTCCTCGCAATGGTGCGCCGACTTCTACGACGAGCTCTACGACGAGGTCAAGGATCGCGTCGCGCGCGGCATCGCCGCCGTGCCCAACGAGAAGTGCCGCATGATGTCCGACACGCAGCCGCCCTGGTCCTTCCTCAAGATCTTCCGCTACCTCGAAACCTACGGCGCCGTGTCGATCGGTTCGCTCTACACCTTCGCCCTCGAAGGCATCTGGGAAGACAAGCCGGACGGCAGTTGGGGCGGTCGTTCGCTGCCCTGGGAAAAGGGTATCGAGATGAACACGCGTGACCAGATCCTGCGCCTCTATGCCGACTGGAACCTGTCCAAGCCGCAGTGGCAGCACTTCTTCGATCCGCGCCTGAAGACCGAGATGATGCTGCGCATCGTCAAGGAATGGCAGGTCGACGGCGTCATGCTGCACCTGAATCGCGGCTGCGAAGGCCTCAGCATGGGCATCATGGAAAACCGCGGCGGCATCGCCAAGGCCGGCGTGCCGATCATGACCTTCGAAGGCAACATGGGCGACGAGCGCGAGTTCGATGAAGTGCGCACCCAGGCCCGCGTCGATGCCTTCATGGAACAGCTCGGTCTGCGCCGGCAGGCTGCCTGATCAACACAAGTTACGACAGGAGGAATCAACAATGATTACCGCTGGAATCGATATGGGCTCGCGCAGCATCAA
>CAZYTN010000273.1:0-3375 GCA_964650115.1 uncultured Sulfuritalea sp. | reverse complement strand
CGAACACCGTGGCCGTCACCACCGGCAGCGGCAGGCTGCGGCCGGCGACGGCGAAGTCGCGCGCGTTGTGCACGCGGGTGGCGGCGAACAGGCCGATGCCGACCGAGACCATCAGATAGAGAACGACAAACCAGAGCAGCATCTGAACCCCCTTATCTCCGCCAAGATCCAAATTCAGCCACGGAGATCACGGAGAAGGCGGGTGGTTCCAGTTGCTCGTCACTGCAACTGGCGCTGGCGGAAGGCAGCCTGGCATTTTCTGTGAACGCTGTATTTGCTGTGGCCAAATCAGGTTTACAAGATTATCGCAGAACGGCGAACGCCAGCGCGCCGGCCGCGACCGCGAACGCCAGCCATAGCAGCTGGCGTAAACCCCGCACCTCGGCCGCCAGGCTTTCCAGTTCCAGGTTGGGCGCTGGCGTCGCGGTTGCGGTCAGCGCCTGGTGCACCAGGCGCGGCAGAGTCGGCAGAAGCCTGGCCCAGTTCGCGGCCTCGCGCTTGACGTTGTTCTCCAGCGCCAGCCAACCCAGCTGTTCGCTCATCCAGCGTTCCAGGTAGGGCAGGGCGGTCTTCCACAGGTCCAGTTCGGGATCGAGTTCGCGGCCGAGGCCTTCGACATTGAGCAGGGTCTTCTGCAGCAGCACCAGCTGCGGCTGCACTTCGACGTTGAACTGACGCGAGGTCTGGAACAGGCGCAGCAGCACCCGGCCCAGCGAAATTTCCTTCAGCGGCCGGTCGAAGAAAGGTTCGCAGACCGAGCGGATCGCCGCCTCGAACTCGTCGACGCGGGTTTCCTTCGGCGCCCAGCCCGATTCGATGTGCGCCTCGGCGACGCGCTTGTAGTCGCGCTTGAAGAAGGCGAGGAAATTCTGCGCCAGGTAGTTCTTGTCGCTGTCCGACAGGGTGCCGACGATGCCGAAGTCGAGCGCGATGTACTGTCCCTTGCGCGGCCCCTCGGTGGCGACGAAGATGTTGCCCGGATGCATGTCGGCGTGGAAGAAGCCGTCGCGGAAGACCTGGGTGAAGAAGATTTCGACACCGGCGCGCGCCAGGCGCGGGATGTCCACGCCTTTTTCGCGCAGCGCGTCGATCTGCGAAATCGTCGTGCCGTGCATGCGCTGCATGACCATGACGCTGGTGCTGCACCAGTCCCAATGCACCTCGGGCAGGATCAGCAGGTCGGAACCCTCGAAATTGCGCCGCAGCTGCGAGCAGTTGGCTGCCTCGCGCATCAGGTCGAGCTCGTAATGCAGGTATTTGTCGAACTCGGCCACCACCTCGCGCGGCTTCAGGCGCCGGCCGTCGGCCCAGAGCGTTTCCAGCAGGCTGGCGGCGACCTGCAGCAGCGCGATGTCGTGCTCGATCACCGGCTGGATGCCGGGGCGCAGGATTTTCACCGCGACTTCGCGGCCGTCCGGCAGCACCGCGAAATGCACCTGCGCGACAGAGGCCGAAGCCACCGGTTCGCGTTCGAAGGAGGCGAAGACCTGAGCCACCGGCTTGCCGTAGGCCTTCTCCAGTTCGGCGATGGCCAGCTCCGACGGGAAGGGCGGCACGCGGTCCTGCAGCTTCGCCAGTTCGTCGGCGATGTCGAGCGGCAGGATGTCGCGTCGGGTGGACAGCAATTGGCCGAACTTGACGAAGATCGGCCCCAGGTCTTCGAGTGCCTGACGCAGGCGCACGGCGCGCGGCGCCCGCATCCGTTCCGACCAGGCGCGCCAGAACATCAGGCGCTGCGCGGCAAACAGCAGGCGCGTGCGCAAGCCGGGTTCGATCTCGTGCTCGAGGACGAGGCTGTCGAGCCCGTAGAGGTAGGCGACACGGGCGATACGGATGAGGCGGAAGATGCGCACGGATGGCTGGGGCAGACTGGAAACGGGAAGTATAATTCACGGCTCATTGGAAACGCCCGGAAACACCCGGAAAGACTCTGCCTATTCCCGATATGACAGCATCCAGCGCACCTCCCCGCATCGCCTTCGACGTTCGCCAGCATCTCGCCGGCTTGTTGCGCACGGCGCTCGCCAGCGTCGCCCCGGCGCAAGGCCTGGCTGAAATCGTTCTCGAGCGCCCGAAGCAGGCCAGTCATGGCGATTTCGCCAGCAATCTCGCACTGCAACTGGCGCGCGAACTGAAAACCAATCCGCGCCAGATCGCCGAACGCCTGATGCGCGAACTGCCGCCTTCGCCTTACGTGACGAAGGCGGAGGTTGCCGGCGCCGGCTTCATCAATTTCACCCTGACTGCCGCGGCGCGGACGGCCGTGGTCGGTGGCGTGCTTGCCGCCGGCCCGGGCTTCGGTCGCGGCCCCGCGCGCAACGGCCGTGCTGCGCGCCGCTTGCAGGTCGAGTTCGTCTCGGCCAACCCCACCGGGCCGCTGCATGTCGGCCATGGCCGCGGTGCGGCGTATGGCGCCAGCCTTGCTTCGCTGCTGGCCTTTGCCGGCTTCGATGTGACGCGCGAGTACTACGTCAATGACGCCGGGCGGCAGATGGACATCCTCGCCGTCTCGGCCTGGCTGCGCTACCTGGAACTGTTCGGCGAGCCGGTGCCCTTTCCGCCCAACGCCTATCAGGGCGGCTACGTGCATGAGATGGCGGAGCAGATTCGCCAGGCCCACGGCGACCGCTATGTGCATCCGGCCGAAGCCGTGCTGGCCTGCCTGCCGCCCCATGTGGATGGCACCGAAGGCGACGAGGCGCGACTCGACGGCCTGATCCTCGCCGGCAAGGACCTGCTTGGCGAGGACTGGGCCTACATCCACAGCCATGTGCTGAACGAGCAGTTGACCGACTGCCGCGCCGATCTCGAGGAATTCGGCGTGCATTTCGACGTCTGGTTCTCCGAGCGCAGCCTCTACGACACAGGCATGGTGGCGCGCGCCGTCGCGGCGCTGGAAAAATCCGGGCACATTTACACGCAGGATGGTGCCAAGTGGTTCCAGTCGACCGCCTTCGGCGACGAGAAGGATCGCGTCGTCCAGCGCGACAACGGCCTCTACACCTACTTCGCCTCCGACATCGCCTATCACCTGAACAAGTTCGAGCGCGGCTTCGACAAGGTGATCGACGTCTGGGGCGCCGACCATCACGGTTACATCCCGCGCGTCAAGGGCGCGCTCGCCGCTTCCGGCGCCGATGCCGGGCGGCTCGACGTGACGCTGGTGCAGTTCGTCAGCCTGTTCCGCGACGGGCAGAAGATTTCGATGTCCACCCGCTCCGGCGACTACGTGACGCTGCGCCAGTTGCGCGAGGAAGTCGGCAACGACGCCTGCCGTTTCTTCTACATGCTGCGCAAATGCGACCAGGCGCTGGATTTCGACCTCGACCTGGCCAAGTCGCAGAGCAACGACAACCCGGTGTATTACGTCCAGTA
>CAZYTN010000272.1:0-3398 GCA_964650115.1 uncultured Sulfuritalea sp. | reverse complement strand
TGCCCGGCGTCGCCCACATCAAGACCAACATCGCGCTGCAGAAGGTCAAGCAGACCCACGTTCTGCCGCTCGACCACCTGACCCAGCCGGCCCGCGCGCGCCAGCAGATCCGCTACTCGAGCGGCAGTGCATGAAGCTGGCCCGGCTCTGGCAGCCGCGCAACCCCGCCTTCTGGCTGATGATCGCGGTGAACCTGCTTTCGACCGCGCTGGCCTGGATCGCCCGCAACTACGCGCTGGCGCCGGCGGCGGCGCTTGTCGTGGCCGGCTTCGCCGTGGCCAATGCGCTGATAGGCCTGCGCCTGATGTGGCTGCTGATGCGCGAGGAACCGGCCCAGCCTGCGCCCGACGCCTGAAACAGCGGCGCGAAGCACGCCGCCGTAATCAGGCCCGCTGCATCCAAAAACCCGCTCTTGCGGCTCTATCGAAGATGGCGTGGCATCTGCGCCGTGCGCACCCGGCCAGATCAAACCACTTTGGCCAAGAAGATGGAAAGCGGGATGCAGCGATGCCAGCGCCGGTCGTTTTGAAAGGCTTGCTCGATTCATTCTGCATCTGATCGAGAGCTGAGACCAATCATGAGTGGCTGGGAACAGGACGGAATGCTCGTCATTTCTGTCTGGCCTTGCCAGCCGGACCTGCTATTCCTTTCGGAGTTGATCCATGTCAATACGGCACGCAAGGATTTGGGCGCACGATGACATTGGAAAAATAGAGAAAAGGTATTAAGGCTAGGTTACTTACCACCAGCAATGGCGATTGAACATTTTCCGATAGAGATTTCATCTGTATCGGAGTTCAATCATGGATTATCCTACTTACCTCTTTGGCGATCTAATCGTCAATGTCATAACAACGGGTTCCTCCACTCGTCTTGAAATGGGCACCCACGGGGTGTCTGCGGCACAAAAGCGGCAGCCGCAGTTATTGCCGAGTCAGGCCCGAATGATTCCCTTTGAAGGCTTCCTTCCTCCATTGAGGAACATGGAAGCTGCCGCCGATAGTTCGATGGCGGACGCTGCGATCAAGCCACAAGCACAGAGCGCCGTATGCCTTGGCATCGAATCGGCGTTGCCTCCCTTCCCAAGCCATGACCCGGTCCATTCCTTGATCAAAAGGAGCGGCAGGTCGGCCAATTCTTGGAGGTCATTGTCATGAGCACGAACATAGTTTTCATCGACTCCCGAATTCAGGACTACCAGAACCTGATTGCCGGATTCGATCCATTGACCGATATCTACCTCCTGGACGGCTTGTCTGATGGGTTTGAGCAGATTACGGCTCGGCTGAAAGGGCACACCGGCATTGATACCTTGCACATCATCACGCACGGGTCGGAAGGCAGGCTTTACCTGGGCAGCACCGTGCTGTCGGCCAGCAACGTCGAGGATTATTCCTCTCAGCTTTCGAGCATGGGCAACACGCTGACGGCGAGCGGCGACATCCTGCTCTACGGCTGCAATGTGGCGCAAGGTGATGCGGGTATGCAGTTGATCGCGTCGCTGGCGCAATTGACCGGTGCCGATGTGGCAGCATCGACCGATCCGACGGGGTCTACGAGTCAGGGCGGGGACTGGACGCTAGAGGCGAGCGTCGGGGTGATCGAGGCCGAGGCCTTGGTCGCGGCAGAGTTTGGCGGGCTGTTGGTAAATGCCGCGCCGACGATTTCCGGCACTTCCGGCCTGAGCGGCACCAACGAAGACAGCACCTCGACCGCGATCCAGGTATCCACCCTGCTCGGCGGGACCGACTATGCCGACGGCGATGGCCCGCTGCAAGGCGTGGCCGTGACCGGCGCGAGCGGGCCGGGCACCTGGCAATACTCGACCGACAATGTCACCTGGGCCAGCCTTCCCGCCGTCTCGAACTGGAACGGCCTGCTGCTCGACGACGATAGCTATGTGCGGTTCATCCCGGGCGTCGATGCCAACGGCACGGCGAATCTGACGCTGCGCGGCTGGGACCAGACGACGGGAACGGCCTCGACGAATGGCACGCCCAGCGTGGCGGACACCGTTACGAACGGCGGCACGACGGCCTACTCGGAGGGAACGCACACGGCCAGCCTGGATGTTGGCGCGATCAATGACGCGCCGACCTTCACTGTCGGCGACGGCAAACTCGTCACGGCCTTCGGTTTGGGCACTGACGCCGGTTACAAGATCGCCCTGCAGCCGGACGGCAAAATCCTGGTCGCGGGACTCAGTCATAACGGCAGCAATCTGGACTTCGCCCTGGCGCGCTACAACGCCGACGGCAGCCTCGATACCACCTTTAGCGGTGACGGCAAGCTCATCACTGCCATTGGTGCGAGCGACGATTACGGTTATGGGGTCAGCGTGCAACCGGACGGCAGGATCGTCGTGGCGGGGTACAGCTATACCGGCGGCAACGCCGTCTTCGCGCTGACGCGCTACAACACCGACGGCAGCCTCGACACCACCTTTAGCGGTGACGGCAAGCTCACCACCACCGTCGCGAGCGTGGTTGACGCAGCCTACGCCGTCACCCTGCAGGCGGACGGCAAGATCCTGGCGGCAGGGAATAGCGGCAGTCCCTCCGACTTCGCCCTGGTCCGCTACAACACCGACGGCAGCCTCGACACCACCTTCAGTGGCGACGGCAAAGTCACCACCGCCATCGGTCCGTGGCATGACTATGCCAACAGCGTCACCGTGCAGCCTGACGGCAAGATTCTGGTAGCCGGGTGGAGCGCCCCCTACTTCTCGCTGGTGCGCTACAACGCCGACGGCAGCTTGGATATGACCTTCAGTGACGACGGCAAGCTCACCACCGCCATCGGTGGTTCCGGCGACGACCGGGGTGGAAGCGTCAATCTGCAAGCGGACGGCAAGATCCTGGTGGCTGGGGGCTGCCTGAACGGCAGCAACTGGGACTTCGGCCTGGTGCGCTACAACGCCGATGGCAGCCTCGACACCAGCTTCAGTGCCGACGGCAAGCTCCTTACAGACTTCGTCGGTGGCAATGACTTCGCCAACTGGAGCGTCCTGCAGCCGGACGGCAAGATACTGTTGGCGGGGTATAGCACCAGCAGCGGCAACTACGACTTCGCCCTCGTCCGCTACAACACCGACGGCAGCCTGGATACCAGCTTCAGCGGCGATGGCAAACTGATCACCGCTGTCGGGGCGGGCACTGACATCGCGCACGGTGTTACCGTCCAGCCCGACGGAAAGATCATTGTGACGGGCTACAGTAATAACGGCAGCAACGACGACTTTGCCCTGGTCCGCTACAACGCCGACGGCAGTCTCGACACCAGCTTCGACTCGAGCAAGGCCAACACGCTCAATGGAACGCCGTCCTACACCGAGAACGGCACGGCAGTCGTGCTGGACGGCTCGGTGCAGATTCTGGACACCGAACTGGTAGCCAGCG
>CAZYTN010000271.1:0-3425 GCA_964650115.1 uncultured Sulfuritalea sp. | reverse complement strand
TCGTCGAAGTCGTATTCGTCCTCGATGTCGCCGACGATCTGCTCCAGCACGTCTTCAATGGTGACCAGGCCGGCGACGCCGCCGTACTCGTCGACGACGATGGCCATGTGGTTGCGCGAGGCGCGGAATTCGCGCAGCAGCACGTTGAGCCGCTTCGATTCAGGAATGAAAATCGCCGGACGCAGGGTATCGCGCAGGTCGAATTCCTTGCCGGCGAAATAGCGCAGCAAATCCTTCGCCAGCAGGATACCGAGCACGTCGTCCTTGCTTTCGCCGACAGCAGGGAAGCGTGAATGCGCTGTTTGCAGGACGATTTCGACGATCTGCTCGGGGGAATCGTTGATGTCGACCACGTCCATCTGCGCGCGCGGCACCATGATGTCGCGCACCGCCATGTCGGCGACGGAAAGCGCACCCTCGATGATGGACAGCGCATCGGCGTCCATCAGGTGGCGCTCGAAGGCGCCATGCAGCAATTCGAGGAGTTGTTCGCGGTCTTCGGGTTCGCGCAGCAGCAGCGCGGTAAGACGTTCGATCAGGCCGGGTCTACTGGAAGGGTCCATTATTTACGCGTAAGGATCGGAATAACCGAGATCGGCCAGAATTTCCCGCTCATGCGCTTCCATGCGTTCGGCATCACGGCGGCCAGTCTCGTGGTCATAGCCCTGTAAATGCAGCATACCATGCACCACCATGTGCGCGAAGTGGGCTTCCGGCAGCTTGCGCTGTTCCTCTGCTTCGCGCTCTACCACTGGCCGACAGAGCGCCAGATCGCCACGGACACGGGCGCCGGATTCGTAGGGAAAGGACAACACGTTGGTAGGGTAATCCTTGCCGCGGTAATCGCGGTTGAGGTTCCGACCCTCTTCGGCGCCGACGAAGCGCACCGTGACTTCGGCCGGTTTGCTGCAGGCGGCACGTACCCAGCGGCGCACCTGCGGTCGTGTCGGTGCCCCTTCCTTGCCGCCCGGATACTGCACCGACAGGCGCAGTTCAGGCAGGCGGCGTCTGGCGGGTGGAGTCATGCTTCTGGTAGGCATCGACAATCCGTGCGACCAGCGGGTGGCGCACCACGTCGGAGGCGTCGAAGTCGGTGAAGGCGAGGCCGCGCACATCGGCCAGGATGCGGCGTGCTTCGACCAGGCCGGACTTCTGCCCGCGCGGCAGGTCGATCTGCGTTACGTCGCCGGTGACCACGGCCTTGGCGCCGATGCCGATGCGGGTCAGGAACATTTTCATCTGCTCCGGCGTGGTGTTCTGCGCCTCGTCGAGGATGATGAAGGCGTGATTCAGCGTACGCCCGCGCATGTAGGCCAGCGGCGCGATCTCGATGTTCTGTTTTTCGAACAGCTTGGATACCTTTTCGAAACCCATCAGGTCGTAGAGCGCGTCGTAGAGCGGGCGCAGGTAAGGATCGATCTTCTGTGCCAGGTCGCCGGGCAGGAAGCCGAGGCGCTCGCCGGCCTCGACGGCTGGCCGGGTCAGGACGATGCGGCTGACCTGGTCGCGCTCGAAGGCGTCGATGGCGGAGGCGACCGCGAGGTAGGTCTTGCCGGTGCCGGCCGGACCGATGCCGAAGGTGATGTCGTGTTCCTGGATGTTCTGCAGGTAGCGGGCCTGGTTCGGCGTACGGCCATGCAGGTCGGGCTTGCGCGTGATCAGGCCGGCCCCCGGCGGCGCCGGCGGGCGCGCATTGCGGTTGCGCGCGATTTCGATCAGGCCGAGCTGGACTTCGTCGATCGACAGCGGTTCGCCCGCCCGCTCGTAGAATTGCTGCAGGGCCGTGGCGGCCAGGCGCGACTGGGCCGGGTCGCCGCTGATCCGGCAATGCTGGCCGCGACGGCTGATGGTGACATCGAATGCCGTTTCGATCTGGCGCAGGTTTTCGTCGAGCGCGCCGCAGAGATTCTGCAGTCGCGCGTTGTCGAGCGGTTGCAATGCAATATTCAGGGCGCGGGTGGCGGGCATTTGACGGATTATTGCTGCGTGACGACTTCGCCGCGCAGGCTGTGGGGCAGGGCGGCGGTGATGGTGACGTCAATGAAGCGGCCGATCAGGCGTTCGTTGCCGGCGAAGTTGACCACGCGGTTGTTGTCGGTACGTCCCGCCAGTTCGCTGGCATCCTTGCGCGCATGCCCCTCGACCAGGACGCGCTGTATCGTGCCGACCATGGCCTGGCTGATTTTCAGCGCCTGGGCTTCGATGGTTTTCTGCAGGCGCATCAGGCGTCGGAGCTTGAGCTCCTGCGGCGTGTCGTCGGCCATGTCGGCGGCGGGCGTGCCGGGGCGCGGGCTGTAGACGAAGGAGAAGCTGTTGTCGAAATTCAGCTCCTCGACCAGTCTCATGGTCTTTTCGAAGTCCTCTTCGGTCTCGCCGGGGAAGCCGATGATGAAGTCGGACGACAGCGAAAGACCGGGCCGTGCCGCCTTGAGTTTTTTGACCAGCGACTTGAATTCAAGCACGGAATAGCCGCGCTTCATCGCTGCCAGGATCCGGTCGGACCCGGATTGCACCGGCAGGTGCAGATGCGAAACCAGCTTGGGCGTGCTGCGATAGGTATCGATCAGTCGCTGCGTCATCTCGCGCGGGTGCGAGGTGGTATAGCGGATGCGCTCGATGCCTTCCATGGCGGCCAGGGTTTCGATCAGGAAGGCGAGGTCGGCGGGTTCGTCGTCGCCCATGTCGCCGCCGAATTTCCCCCGATAGGCGTTGACGTTCTGGCCCAGCAGCGTGACTTCGCGCACGCTGCGTGCGACAAGTGCGGTGATTTCGGCGACGACGTCGTCGAGGGGGCGCGATACTTCCTCGCCGCGCGTATAGGGCACGACGCAGAAGCTGCAGTACTTGGAGCAGCCTTCCATGATGGAGACGAACGACGACCCGCCCCCCGGCCCCCGCCCCAGGGGCGGGGGTGACGGAGGTTCGCCGCTGCGCGGCTCCGTGTCGCTGGCGGTCCCCGGCTCGGGGCGGCCCGTCGCCGGGGACAGGCCCTCCATGCGCGCATAGGTCGGTGTCAGCACGTCGAACTTTTCGAGTTCCGGGAAGGAAATATCGACCTGCGCCCGCCCGCTGCTGCGCCGCGCAGCGATCATTTGCGGCAGGCGGTGCAGGGTCTGCGGGCCGAAGACGAGGTCGACATACGGGGCGCGGGCGACGATGGCCGCACCTTCCTGGCTGGCGACGCAGCCGCCGACGCCGATCACCAGCTTGGGGTTGAGCTGTTTGAGGTGCCTGACCCGGCCGAGATCGTGGAACACCTTCTCCTGCGCTTTTTCGCGCACCGAGCAGGTATTGAACAGGATGATGTCGGCTTCCTCGGGGTTTTCCGTCATGACCACGTCGTCGCTGCCGGCCAGCAGGTCGACCATCTTGTCGGAGTCGTATTCGTTCATCTGGCAACCGAAGGTGCGGATGAACACTTTCTT
>CAZYTN010000270.1:0-3439 GCA_964650115.1 uncultured Sulfuritalea sp. | reverse complement strand
AAAAGCGGACAATTCATGTGCTACAGAACCGGACAAGTCTAAAAACCCGCGACACGATCGTGCTGCCTGGCGGCTTCGGTCTGCTGCTATTCCTATTTTCATGCGGATCTCGGCACCCCTGATGATGAAATAGCGAAAGCGAATTGAAGGCCCCACACCCCCATCCCCGCCCCAGGGCGGGGCTACCAGTCAGCTCGCTTCGCTCGGCAGTCACCAGACGCTCCGAACGAGTTCTTTACTCCAAATTCTGTACCTGCTCGCGCATCTGCTCGATCAGCAGTTTGAGCTCCAGCGCGATCGCGGTGACTTCGGCCGAGACCGACTTGGACGACAGGGTATTGGCTTCGCGGTTGAGTTCCTGCATCAGGAAATCCAGCCGCTTGCCGACCGCGCCGCCTTTTTTCAGAACCCGGTCGAGTTCGTCCATGTGCGTGATCAGGCGCGCAATTTCCTCGGCGACGTCGATCTTGGCGGCGAAGACCCCGACTTCCTGGCGGATGCGGTCTTCGTCGAGATTCGCCACGGCTTCGCGCAGCTTGGTCGCCAGGCGTTCGCGATAGGCCGCCAGCGCCGCCGGCAGCAGCGGCTCGGCCGCCGCGATGCGCTCGCGCATGCGCGCGGCGCGGTCGCGCAAAACGTCGGCCAGCTTGGCGCCTTCGCGGTTGCGCGAGGCGACGAACTCGTCGAGCAGGCCGGCAAAGAGTTCCTGCGCGGCGGACTGCAACTGCTCCGCGCCGAGCGTATCGTCGCCCAGCACGCCGGGCCAGCGCAGCACTTCGGCCACCGACAGCGGGGCGGCCTGCGGCAGGACGCTGCGCACCGCGTCATCGAGCTTGCCCAGTTCGGCCAGCAGCGCCGCATCGGGCGTGCGCTGGCGCGTCGCGGCGCCCTGTGCCGGTTGGGCCAGCAGATAGCCGCGCATTTCGATCTTGCCGCGCGCGATGCGTTCGGCTATTTTTTCGCGCAGCGGCATTTCGAGAAAGCGCAAGTCTTCGCTGAGGCGAAAGCCGATATCGAGGTAGCGCGAATTGACGCTCTTGAGCTCGAGGTTCATCACTGCACTGCCCAAGTCGCGGCTCGCAGCGGCATATCCGGTCATGCTGTGGATCATGATTTTGTGGGGTCTCCGTTTCTGCCGCTGAAAGCAATGGTTTACAGCGAGGGGGCGAACAAGGAAAATTGCGGCAGTATATAACCCGTTCAGACATACTCCACCGTGGTTTCGCAGAACAATCAGGCACTGCCCGCCGGCTACGAACTTGAAGGCTATCGCTTCGAGCGACAGCTTTCGGTCGGCGGCTTTTCAATTGTCTACCTGGCTCACGATGCCGCCGGCACGCCGGTGGCGATCAAGGAATACATGCCCAATGCCCTTGCCTTGCGCGCTGAGGGGCAGATTGCGCCGGCGATTCCGCCGGAATTCCAGGCGGATTTCAATCACGGCCTGAAGCTGTTTTTTGAAGAGGGGCGCGCGCTGACCGGGCTGGATCATCCGAACGTGGTGCGCGTGCTGAATTTCTTCCGCGCCAACGAGACGGTCTATCTGGTCATGCGCTTCGAAACCGGGCAGACCCTGCGCGACCACATCCGCGGCCATCGCGGCAGGCTGGCGGAGCCATTCCTGCGCAAGATGTTTACCGGCGTGCTCGACGGCCTCGGCGAGGTCCATGGCTGCGGCCTGCTGCATCTGGACATCAAGCCGGCCAATATCTGGCTGCGCACCGACGGCAGTCCGGTGCTGCTGGATTTCGGCGCGGCGCGCTATGCGCTGGATATCGGCCCGCCCGAGCCGCGGGCGATGTACACGCCGGGCTATGCGGCGCCCGAGCAGTATCACGGCAAGTTCACGCTGGGGCCGTGGACCGATATCTACGCGGTCGGCGCCTGCATGTATGCGGCGCTGGCCGGTGGCGCGCCGCAGGCGGCCGATGAGCGCATGGCCGATGATCAACTGCTGCCCGCCCGGCAACGCTGGGGATCGCAGTATTCGCCGCGCCTGCTGGCGACCATAGACGAATGCCTGCGCATGGAACCGACGCGGCGGCCGCAGCACGCCCGGGCCCTGCAGGCCTCGCTCAACACCGATACGGACGGCGACAAGCCGCCGGGTTCATGGCTTTCCCGTCTCGGCCTGCCCGGCTTTAAATGAACTACACCATTGTCCAGGAAAGCCGCATCGGCGGTCGCGAAATCAATCAGGATCGCGTCGCCTGGCTGGCCACCGCGGACGCCGTGCTGATGGTGGTGGCCGACGGCATGGGCGGCCATCTGCACGGCGAAGTCGCGGCACAGCTGGCCATCGATACCATGATCGGGCGTTTTCGTGGCGAAGCAAAAACGCTGCTCGCCGATCCGGCGCGTTTTCTTGTGGCGACACTGAACCAGGTGCACCAGACCATCGTCAGCTATGCCGCCGAGTGCCGCATCCCGCCCCATGCCGCGCCGCGCACCACCTGCATTGCCTGCGTGGTGCAGAACGGCCAGGCCAGCTGGGCGCACGCCGGCGATTCGCGGCTGTACCTGATTCATGGCCGCGAGCAAAACGCGAACGGTGTGGTGCGTACCCGCGACCACAGCGTGGTTCAGCGCATGATCGACGACGGCAGCCTCAGTCATGCGGAAGCCGCCGGCCATCCCTGGCGCAACCGTGTTTTCAGTTGTCTGGGCGGCGATGCGCCGCCGCACATCGAAGTGTCGCCGGCTGTCCCGCTGCAGGATGGCGATCTGATTGCCTTGTGCACCGACGGCGCCTGGTCGCCGCTGGGCGAGGCGCTGGTGGCCGGGCTGCGGCGCGCGCCGCTGAATCTCAATACCAGCGTGCCGAATCTGCTCGACGCCGCCGAGCGCGCGGCGGGCCCGGCAGCGGACAACCTGACCCTGATCGCCATGCGCTGGGGAGCTCCCGATCCCGACACCGTTACCCGCGACATGTCGCTTGCCGTCCCGCCGGAACGGGCGCTCGCAGCGATCAGCGACGAGGAAATGGATCGCGCAGTCGCCGAGATTCGTCGCCGCATTCCCTACAATCCCAATGGAGCATCCTCATGACCCGTCCGCCTCAACGCACGGACCGCGCCGCGGCCCAGTTGCGCCGCCTTGCGCTCACCCGCAATTACACCCGCCATGCGGAAGGCAGCGTGCTGGTCGAATTCGGCGCCACCAGGGTGCTGTGCACCGCCAGCGTCGAGGAGTCGGTGCCCGGTTTCCTGCGCGGCAAGGGTTCCGGCTGGGTCACCGCCGAATACGGCATGCTGCCGCGCGCCACCAACACGCGCACCGCGCGCGAAGCGGCGAAGGGCAAACAGTCCGGCCGCACCCAGGAAATCCAGCGCCTGATAGGCCGTTCCCTGCGCGCCGTGACCGACCTCGCGGCGCTCGGCGAACGCCAGATCACGCTCGATTGCGACGTGCTGCAGGCCGACGGCGGCACGCGCTGCGC
>CAZYTN010000269.1:0-3451 GCA_964650115.1 uncultured Sulfuritalea sp. | reverse complement strand
TTCTTGTCGAGTTCGGAAACGATTTCTGCGGGAGTCATGGAGGACATTGCAAGGCCTTTCGACGCGGCACCGACGGGCCGACGCAAGCCAAGCCGCGGCGCGCGACATGGTCAATCCAGAGTTTCGATCAGGTGGCTCTGGTTGGTGTAGATGCAAAGATCGCCGGCGATTTCAAGCGACTTCTTGACGATTGCCGCCGGTGCCAATTCGGTATTCTCCAGCAGCGCACGCGCCGCGGACTGCGCATAGGCGCCGCCGCTGCCGATGGCGACCAGGCCGTATTCCGGCTCCAGCACGTCGCCGTTGCCGGTGATGATCAGCGAATGCTCGCGGTCGGCCACCGAGAGCATGGCTTCCAGCCGGCGCAGTGCGCGATCGGTGCGCCAGTCCTTGGCCAGTTCGACTGCAGCGCGCAGCAGGTTGCCCTGATACTGCTCGAGCTTGGCCTCGAAACGCTCGAACAGCGTGAAGGCGTCCGCCGTGCCGCCGGCGAATCCGGCCAGGATCTGTTCGTTATAGAGCCGCCGCACCTTGCGCGCGGTGGCCTTGACCACGATGTTGCCCAGCGTGACCTGGCCGTCGCCACCCAGCGCCACGCTGTTGCCGCGGCGCACGGAGAGGATGGTGGTACCGTGATATTGCTCCATGGGAATCCTGCGAAAATAGTTTCTGATTCAGATAACGCGAGCGCGCAACGCCGCCACATCGTCGAAACCGAGCGTCTCCAGATACGCCGCCACGATCGTGCTCAAGCCGATGATGCGCAGTTTCTTGCCGGCGGCATGAAGACGCGTCAGCACCTCCAGCAAAGCCTTGGCGCTGGCGGCATCGATGCGCACCAGCTTGCGCGCATCGATATCGAACTCGTCGCGGCCGGCCAGCACCGCCGCGAGCGGGGCAAAGTCGGCGACGCTGGCGCCCAGCAACTGGTCATGCAGCGTGAAGCCTTCCGCCTTGGGCAGCGGCGAGGAGGTCGGCGGCGGCTCGTCGCGCCTCTCCGGAAGCGCTTCCCACGAAGGCGGCGACACCTCGAAGGTGATGGCGTAGTTCACTGCGGCCTCCTCGAAAGCCTCCTGGCGGAACGCCTGCTGGTAGAGTTCCAGCAACAGCAGCCACATCGCTTCGTTGCTGCGCTCGCCCGGCACGACTTTCGCCGCCAGAATCCCGGCCAGATGTTCCGGTCTGCCGAACACCAGTTCCTTCTTGGCTTTTTTCAGGGCTGCCAGCGCGCGCATCAACAATGTGGCGCCGTTATTGTCGGCATCGGTCAGCTTGGCCACATCCATGCGCACCATGGTGCTGGTGGCCGCGAGCTTCATGGTCTGCTTCAGGACTTCGCCGACAGCGGCGCTCAGCACGCCGCTCAAGGACACATGGGCCCGGCCGCCGGTGGTTTCCGCGGCGGTATTGCCTTCGTCGGCCGCGGCGCTCCAGGCCGGCGGCGATTTCTCGAAACGGCGCGCAAAGCTCAGGGCCAAAGCGTCGAACGCCGGACGACGGCCCAGAGCCTGCAGCAACTCGAACAGGCAACCCCAGGCGCGCACCGCCGAATCGCCAAGGTCTTCACCACTCTTGATTGCCGCCTCCAGACGGCGCATGGCGTCCAGCTCCTGCCCGGCGGCATACATCGCGGCGGCCTCTGCCAGCGCCAGCGGCAAGGGCGGGCGAACCGGGACCGGGGGTGGAGCAGGAATTTCGGGCGCGACAGAAGTTTCAGGCGCAGGAGGCTCTTCCGGGTGCGTATCGAACGCGCCGGGCACCGTGAAATCGAGGGACATCAGATCGTCGTTGTCTTCTTCTGCCACTGATCTGGAGCTTTGGTCTTAGGGGCAGGCAGTATAACCCGCCGGCCTGAAGCAGCCGAGTCCGGCTAGCGTCAGCAGGCACAGGCAGCAGACCACCGTCGCGCCGGCGGGAAGATCAAGGTACAGGGAAAGGCCGAGACCTGCGGCATAGCCCACGGCGCCCACCAGACAGGCGAAGACAATGCGCCGCAGGCCGCTGAATGCCCGCGTCGCCACCGCGGGAGCGATCAGACTGGTGAACACCAGCAGCACGCCGACCAGTTGCACCGATGCAGTCACCGTGACGGCGAACAACAAGTAGAAGCCCAGTCGCGGCCAGCGTCTGGCCGGGCCGAACCACAGAGCCAGGACGCCGACGTAAAGCACCGCCACCGGCAGCAATTGCCGCCAGCTGACCCACAGCAATTGGCCCGCCAGCAGGTCACGCAGATGTTCGCCGCCCTGCGGATGGCGCGCCAGCAACAGAATGCCGGCAGCGGCGGCGAAGACGAAGACCAGGCCGATCAGCGCTTCCTGGATGTCCGCCCAGCGGCGCTCGGTCCAGGTCAGCAGCACGGCTCCGGCAACCGCCGCAATGCCGGCCGCAAGCTGGATGACAAGTGTGCCGCCGTGTTCGTCGAGGCCGGCCAAACCCGCCGCGATAACGCCAAGGGCAGCGACCTGGGCGATGGCCAGATCGATGAAGATGATGCCCCGGCGCAGCACCTCGGCGCCCAGCGGCACATGGGTGGCGAGTACCAGCAGGCCGGCGGCGAAGGGCGCCGCCAGCAGGCTCCAATCGAAACCTTGCAATTCGGCGCTCATTTCAGGGGCGCCAGCAGCCGCGCCACGGTATCGTCGAACAGCGCCGTCAAGTCCTTGGCCTCCGGCGTGCCGCCGACGGTGAAGGGCAGCACGACAATCGGCAATTTGGCTTCGGCCGACAACCACTCGGCGGGACGCGCCGAGTTGTAGGCGGCGCGGATCACCATGCGCGGATGGCTGTTGGCGGCCTGCTGGCGCACCTGCGCGAGATGCGCCACGGTCGGTTCGACGCCCGGCCTGGGTTCCAGCGTGCCCACCTCGCGCATGCCCAGCCAATCGAGCATGTAGGTCCAGGCCTTGTGCTGGGTTATGACCGCCGCGCCCTTGAGCGGTGCGGCCGCCTTTTCCCAGCGCAGCAGATTGGCGCGCCAGCGCTCGGCGAAAGCGCGCCAGCGGCTATCGTAGCCGGCGGCATTGGCCGGGTCGAGATTCTTCATGCGTTGCGCCAGGGCCTCGCCGACCTTCAGGAAATTGCGCGGATCGGTCTGGATATGCGGATTGCCGCCGGCATGCACATCGCCGTCGGCACGATCCAGACGTGCCGGAATGTCGAGCATCACGACATGGCGCGCCGCCTCGAAATAGCCGGTTTGCCCGGACTGGATGCGGCTGTTGCCGCATTCGCGCTGAACCACGGGCAGCCAGCCGACTTCGAGTTCGGCGCCGGTGGCCAGCAGCAGATCGGCGCTGCGGGCGCGGGCGATCAGCGAAGGCTTGGCGTCGATGCGATGCGGATCCTGCAGCGCCGTGGTGGCGGTGAACACCTGCACCTGGTCGCCGCCGATTTCCTGCGCCAGGGCGCCCCATTCGGGCACCGTGGCGAAGACCTTGAGCGCCGCCGC
>CAZYTN010000268.1:0-3453 GCA_964650115.1 uncultured Sulfuritalea sp. | reverse complement strand
AGGCCAGACCGCGGTGCTCGGTGTGCGGGGAATGGACGAGGGGGATGCCAAAACGCCGGCACCGGTCGCCGGAGACGTCAAGCTGCTGGAGAGTTGGGCGGTCGGGCGCACGGAAGCCGAAGCCGCCGCGGCGCGGCGAGGATTGACGGCCAGAGCGGTGGATTACAAATAAGTCGCCGCGGCCAACACGAATTCACAAGGATCCCCCATGAGACCCTGCCTGCTCTGCTTAAGCCTTCTGGTCATGGCTCTGGGTCTGGCGTCGCCCGGCGTTCGGGCGCAATCGCGCACCATCGATCTGGGGGCCATCTTCGATACGGCCAAGAATCTGGTCAAGAGCCAGTCGGTCGGCTCGATGAGCGAGGAAGAGGAACTCGTCATCGGCAAGGAAGTTGTCGCCGCCACGCTGGGGACCTATCCGCCGCTCAAGGATTCGGGTCTCCAGCACCGCTTGAACCAGATCGGCGCATGGATCGCACTGCAGTCCTCGCGCCCGGAATTGCCCTGGAGATTTGCCGCGGTGGAGTCGGAGGCGATAAATGCCTTTGCGGCGCCGGGGGGCACGATCCTCGTTACGCGGGGCATGCTGAACCACGTGAGCAATGAAGCCGAACTGGGCTGCGTGCTGGGTCACGAAATCGGCCATGTGACGCGGCGCCACCACATCGCCGTCCTGCAGAAAAGCCTGCTGGTGGCGGCCGGCGCCAGCGCACTCACCGTCACGTCGAAATCAGGCGGATCGGAAGAATACCGCAAGCTTCTGCTCGGCGAGAGCAAGGTAATCTTCACGCGCCGACTCGATCGCGGTGCGGAGCGCGAGGCCGATGAAGATGGCATTCTGCTGGCGGCGCGGGCCGGCTACGATCCGGCGGCCTGCCTGAATTTCATGCAGCGCCTGGCCGGGCTGAAGGCCGACACGAATGCCCTGGAAGCCCTCTACAAAACCCACCCGACAGCCAGGGAGCGGGTCGTCGATGTCGACGCGGCGCTCGGCAGGCTCAATGGAGCCGCTCCCGGCGATGGCGCCCGTCCCGAATTGACCCTCGATGCGGCGGGAGCCGCGGGACAGAAATTGCAGGCTCAGTGATAGTTCCTGAACGTCGCAGCACCTTGGGCAAGGTCGAACATTCAGGGCCGATGCCCGGCACCATTCAGCGAGGACCTTGCGATGTCCCACGACAAGCAGCACCACTACGCCACCCGCACCGACTGGACCGGGAACCTGGGCGTTGGCACCACCGGCTACCGCGCCTACTCGCGCGATCACGTGATTTCTGCGGCGGGCCGGCCCGACCTGGCGGGGTCGTCCGATCCGGCGTTTCGCGGCGACGCTTCGCGCTGGAATCCGGAGGACTTGCTGGTCGGCTCGCTGTCGTCCTGCCACATGCTGTGGTACCTGCATCTTTGTGCGCAAGCGAAGATCACGGTGCTGGCCTACCATGACAATGCGGAGGGGACGATGGTGGAGGATGCGGGCGGTGGCGGGCGCTTCCGCGGCGCGGTGCTGCGGCCCGTGGCGACGTTGGCGGCCGGCAGCGAGGCGGCACTCGCGAAGGCGCTGCACGAGGAAGCGCACCGGCTGTGCTTCATCGCCAACTCGGTCAACTTCCCGGTGTCGATCGAGCCGACGGTGCTTATTGCAGGTTAATTACGCCGGAAAAGGTCATTGCATGCATCCGATTCACGATGTGGACGTACTTCTTCTGATGGCCACGGCGCTTGCTGCGAAGAGGCGGCCGGCGGAACTCGCGGAAGTCATGGCTGCTGCGGACCTGCTGCACGGCTCGATTCCCCTCGACGTGGATATTGCCGCGGCGTTTCTGCGCCTGTCCACGCACGGCCTGATCGGCGAGGTGGCAGGCCGCTTCACGTTGACGCCGGACGCGATGGAGTTCATGGCCGGTGTGCGTCACAAGAAAAAGGCCGATCCGGCGGAACGACTGCTCGCCGTCAGGCAGGAGCTTGCCGGCTACACGCCGAAGGGCGAGGGTGCCGCCATCCGACTCGCGACGGAGCAGGTGAGCGCGGCGATCCTGGCGCACCGGACTTTCCTCAAGGGTCCGGGAAGGAACATGCTGGTGCGCAAGCCCAAGGCCGCCGTGGACAAGGCCGGGCGCCCCGGCCAGTGGCGCAGGCTCGACGGCGGACGGCGTTCCAGGAGTTGAGGCGGCCCGGCGGCGGCCGGCAGACCCCCGGGATGAACCCGGGGGATTGACATTCCATGCTGCATTGAGCAGACTTAAACGATCGTTTGAAACTGTCGTTTGCCAGAGGCTTGCCTAATCATGGAAACCGATACCCGCTCGCGCATTCTCGACGCCGCTGAAAAGCTGCTGGTGCGGCATGGCCTCGATGCCACCACGCTGCGCATGATCACGGCCGAGGCGCAGGCCAACCTTGCCGCGGTGAACTACCACTTCGGCTCGAAGGAAGCCCTGATCGAAGCCGTCTTCCGCCGCCGCCTGACCTGGCTCAACGAGCAACGCATCGCCGCGCTGGACGCCTTCGAGGCCGAGGCCGGGGGCGCACCGCTGAAGCCGCGACAGATCGTCGAAGCGTTTTTTGGCGTGGCGATCCGCATGGCCGCCGACCAGAACGGCGGCCAGACCTTCATGCGCCTGCTGGGCCGCAGCTACACCGAGCCGACGGATTTTGTCCGCAGCTTCCTTGCCGAGGAATACGCCGAAGTCATCGCGCGCTTCAAGACGGCCTTCTTCAAGGCCCTGCCCGACGTGCCGCAGGAAGAATTTCTCTGGCGCTTCCATTTCATGATGGGCGCCTTGTCCTACGCCATTTCCGGCGCCGATGCGCTGCGCCTGCTGGGGCCCATCGACGATTCCGACCCCGATGCGCTGTATGCGCGGTTGATGAGCTTTCTCATCGGCGGCCTGCGCGCGCCGCTGCCTGAAATCCATGCGAAACCCGCCAGGAAGTCGCGCGCCAGGCGCGCCGCCTGATTCAAGGAGAAGACCATGACCTGGTTCCTGATACTCATCGCCACCATTGCTGCCGTGCTATTGCTTCCCCCCCTGCGCCGCGCCGTCCTCAGCGGCCCCATATTCGCCATGTACAGGAACATGCTGCCTGCCATGTCGCAGACCGAGCGCGAAGCGTTGGAGGCCGGCACTGTCTGGTGGGAGGGCGAGCTGTTTTCCGGCAAGCCGGCCTGGCAGACCTTGCTCGACTATCCGCAGCCGAAGTTGTCGGCAGTGGAGCAGTCCTTCCTCGACAACGAATGCGAAACGCTCTGCGCCATGTCCAGGGACTGGGACACCACCCAGATCCATCACGACCTGCCGCCCGAGGTCTGGGCCTGGATCAAGGAAAAAGGCTTCCTCGGCATGATCATTCCGCAGGCCTACGGCGGCCTCGAGTTCTCTGCCTACGCCCATTCGGCCGTGATCCAGAAGCTGTCCACGCGCTGCTCGGCGACGGCGGTGTCGGTCATGGTGC
>CAZYTN010000267.1:0-3459 GCA_964650115.1 uncultured Sulfuritalea sp. | reverse complement strand
GCTGCCGCGCCGCCCGCACTGTGCGCGGATCGGGCGCATCGCCGACGTGGTAGCCATGGGTGCCGGCGGAATCGAACTCGAAGGCCTCGTCGAGCCCCAGCTTTTCCGCCAGGCGGCGCGCCACGCCTTCGGCGGTAGGCGAACGGCAGATATTTCCGGTGCAAACGAAGAGTATCCGGCGCGGCATCAGGCGGCACTCCCCGGTGCGTCGTGCGCCTCGCCGCCGAAGGCCAGGTGCTTGATGCGGAACAGCTCGTCGCGCGCCGCCGCCGCCTCTTCGAATTCCAGGTTCTTCGCGTGTTCCTGCATCGCCTTCTCCAGTCGGCGGATCTCGCGCGCCAGATCCTTTTCGCTCATCACCTCGTAGCGCGCCGCTTCCTGCGCTGCCTTCAGGTCGCGCACTGCCGTATCCGCATCATAAACCCCGTCGATCATGTCCTTGATGCGCTTCCTGACACCGATCGGCGTGATGCCCTCGGCCTCGTTGTGCGCCAACTGCTTGGTCCGCCGCCGCGCGGTTTCGCCCATCGCCCGCTGCATCGAATCCGTGATCCGATCGGCATAGAGGATGGCCGTGCCGTTGAGGTGGCGCGCGGCGCGGCCCATGGTCTGGATCAGCGAGCGCGCCGAACGCAGAAAGCCTTCCTTGTCGGCGTCGAGGATCGCCACCAGCGACACCTCGGGAATGTCCAGGCCCTCGCGCAGCAGATTGATGCCGACCAGCACGTCGAACTCGCCGAGGCGCAGGTCGCGGATGATCTCGACGCGCTCGACGGTATCGATGTCGGAATGCAGGTAGCGCACCTTGATCCCGTTATCCCCCATGTACTCGGTCAGTTGCTCGGCGAGGCGCTTGGTCAGCGTCGTCACCAGCACGCGCTCGCCGGCGGCGATGCGCTTCTTGCATTCGCTGAGCAGGTCGTCGACCTGAGTGCTGGCCGGGCGCACCTCGACCACCGGATCGACCAGTCCGGTGGGCCGCACCAGTTGTTCGACCACCTGGCCCTGATGCGCTTCCTCGTAGACAGAAGGCGTCGCCGAAACGAACACCGTCTGCGGCATCAGGCACTCGAATTCCTCGAACTTCAAGGGTCGGTTATCCAGCGCCGATGGCAGGCGGAAGCCGTAATCGACCAGGTTTTCCTTGCGCGAGCGGTCGCCCTTGTACATGCCGCCGACCTGCGGGATGGTCACATGCGACTCGTCCACGAACATGATCGCGTCTGGCGGCAGATAGTCGTAGAGCGTCGGCGGCGGCTCCCCGGCCTGGCGCCCGGAGAGATGCCGCGAATAGTTCTCGATTCCCTTGCAGAAGCCCAGTTGATCGAGCATTTCCAGGTCGAAGCGGGTGCGCTGCTCGATGCGCTGGCACTCGACCAGTTTCTGATTGGTCTGGAAGAATTCGATGCGCTGGCGCAATTCCTCCTTGATCGCCTCGACCGCCTTGAGCACCGTCGCACGCGGCGTCACGTAATGGCTGGACGGAAACACCGTGAAGCGGCCCAGCTTCTGCCGTGTATGCCCGGTCAGCGGATCGAACAGCGTGATCGATTCCACCTCGTCGTCGAACAGGGTGATGCGCACCGCGCTCTCGGCGTTCTCCGCCGGAAAGATGTCGATCACGTCGCCGCGCACGCGATACACGCCGCGGCGGAAATCCATCTCGTTGCGCTCGTATTGCATCTCGGTGAGGCGCTTGATGATCTCGCGTTGGCCGGTCTTCTCGCCCTGCTTCAGGTGCAGGATCATGCTGTGGTAATCGACCGGATCGCCGATGCCGTAGATCGCCGACACGGTGCAAACGATGACCACGTCGCGCCGCTCCAGCAGGCTCTTGGTCGCCGACAAACGCATCTGTTCGATGTGCTCGTTGATCGAGGAATCCTTCTCGATGAACAGGTCGCGCGAAGGCACGTAGGCCTCGGGCTGGTAGTAGTCGTAGTAGGAAACGAAATACTCGACGGCGTTCTCCGGAAAGAACTCGCGGAATTCCGAATACAGCTGCGCCGCCAGCGTCTTGTTCGGCGCCAGCACCAGCGCCGGACGGCCAAGGCGGGCGATGACGTTGGCCATGGTGTAGGTCTTGCCGGAACCCGTTACGCCCAGCAGCGTCTGAAAGGAAAGGCCGTCCTCGAAGCCCTCGGTCAGCAGGCGAATTGCCTCGGGCTGGTCGCCGGCCGGCGGGAAAGGCTGGTGCAGGCGCCACGGACTGCCCGCAAACTCCAACACCCTGCCCTTCAGTTCATGAATCGCGGCCACTGGCTAACCTGTTTATTTGCTTATGGAAAGCCGACAAAATCCTGATCGAATCAGGTCGGCCGATGCGGTATTATTGCGCGCTTCGCACTGCAGCAGAAAATCGCCGTGGTGCCAGCGCCGACTTTCACAACCTACCCGCAACCGGAGCATTCATGTCCTCTCTCTTCGCCGCCGTCGAAATGGCGCCCCGCGACCCCATCCTGGGCCTCAATGAAGCCTTCAATGCCGACACCAACCCGAACAAGGTCAACCTCGGCGTCGGCGTCTATTTCGGCGACGACGGCAAGATCCCGCTGCTGGCCGCGGTCAAGTCCGCCGAGAAGGCCCGCCTGGAAACCCAGCCCCCGCGCGGCTACCAGCCGATCGAGGGCATCCCGGCCTACAACATCGCCGTGCAGGGCCTGCTCTTCGGCAAGGATTCCGAACTGCTTGCCGCCGGCCGTGCCATCACCTGCGAATGCCTGGGCGGCACCGGCGCACTGAAGGTCGGCGCCGATTACCTGAAGCGCCTGCTGCCCGACGCCAGGGTCTACATCAGTGACCCGAGCTGGGAAAACCACCGCGCCTTGTTCGAATCCGCCGGCTTCACGGTAGAGAACTATGCCTACTACGACCCGGCCACGCGCGGCGTCGATTTCGCCGGCATGAAGGCCGCGCTGGCGGCGATGCCGGCCAAGTCGGTCGTGGTCCTCCACGCCTGCTGCCACAACCCCACCGGCGCCGATCTCTCGGCCTCCCAATGGGAGGAAGTGGTCGCCTCGGTAAAAGCGCGCAATCTGGTCGCCTTCATCGACATGGCCTACCAGGGCTTCGCCGACGGCATCAAGCCCGATGCCATCGCGCTCGACCTGTTCGCCGCCAGTGGCCTGCAGTTCGTGGTTTCCAGCAGCTTCAGCAAGTCCTTCTCGCTTTACGGCGAGCGCGTCGGCGCACTGACCATCGTCACCGCCGGCAAGGACGAATCGGCGCGCGTGCTGTCCCAGGTCAAGCGCGTGATCCGCACCAACTATTCGAATCCGCCCACCCACGGCGGTGCCGTTGTGGCGGCCGTGCTCGCCAGCCCCGAACTGCGCCAGCAGTGGGAAGACGAATTGGCCGGCATGCGCGACCGCATCCGCGCCATGCGCATGAGCCTGGCCGAAAAGCTCACCGCCGCCGGCGCCACCGGCTTCGACTTCATCAAGGTCCAGCGCGGCATGT
>CAZYTN010000266.1:0-3479 GCA_964650115.1 uncultured Sulfuritalea sp. | reverse complement strand
CCGGTGCGCGGCAACGGCAAGATCATCCAGGAACTCGAATCCGATTTTCGCGGCGCCGGCTGGAACGTGATCAAGGTGATCTGGGGCAGCTACTGGGATCCGCTGCTGGCCCAGGACAAGACCGGGCTGCTGCAGAAGCGCATGATGGAATGCGTCGACGGCGACTACCAGACCTTCAAGGCGCGCGACGGCGCCTATGTGCGCGAGCATTTCTTCGGCAAGTATCCGGAACTGCTGAAGATGGTATCGACCTGGTCCGACGACGACATCTGGCGCCTGAACCGCGGCGGCCACGATCCGCACAAGGTGTATGCCGCCTACGCCGCGGCCGTGGCGCACACCGGCCAGCCCACCGTGATCCTGGCCAAGACCATCAAGGGCTACGGCATGGGCGAGGCCGGCGAGGCGCAGAACATCACCCACCAGCAGAAGAAGATGGGCACCACCTCGATCAAGGCCTTCCGCGACCGCTTCAAGCTGCCGGTCAAGGACGACGAACTCGAGCAACTGCCCTACCTGACGCTGGCCGAGGGTTCCAAGGAGCTCAACTACATGCGCGAGCGGCGCATGGCGCTGGGCGGCTACCTGCCTGCGCGCAGGCAGAAGGCCGAATCCCTGCCGGTACCGCCGCTGACGGCCTTCGATGCCCTGCTCAAGGCCGGCGGCGAAGGGCGCGAATTCTCCACCACGATGTCCTTCGTGCGCGGCCTCAACGTCATGCTCAAGGACAAGGTCATCGGCAAGCGCGTGGTGCCGATCGTGGTCGACGAGTCGCGCACCTTCGGCATGGAAGGCCTGTTCCGCCAGATCGGCATCTGGAACCAGGACGGCCAGAACTACGTGCCGCAGGATGCCGACCAGATGATGTTCTACAAGGAAACCAGGAACGGCCAGATCCTGCAGGAAGGCATCAACGAGGCCGGTGCCATGGCCGACTGGATCGCCGCCGGCACCAGCTACTCGACCCACGGCGTGCAGATGATTCCGGTCTATGTCTGCTACTCGATGTTCGGCATGCAGCGCACCATGGACCTGGTCTGGGCCGCCGGCGACCAGCGCGCGCGCGGTTTCCTGGTCGGCGGCACCGCCGGGCGCACCACGCTCAACGGCGAAGGTCTGCAGCACGAGGACGGCCATTCGCAGGTGCTGGCCGGCACGGTGCCCAACTGCATTTCCTGGGATCCGACCTTCGCTTACGAAGTCGCGGTGATCGTCCAGGACGGCCTGCGCCGCATGGTGACGGAACAGGAAGACGTGTTCTATTACCTGACGGTGATGAACGAAAACTACGAACATCCGGCGATGCCCGCCGATGCCGCGCCCGGCATCCTCAAGGGCATGTACCAGTTCAGGAAGGGCGCGGCGTCCAACGGCGCGCGGGTGCAGTTGCTCGGCTCCGGCACCATCTTCATGGAAGCCATCGCCGCCGCCGCGCTGCTGAAGAAGGACTGGAACGTGGAGGCCGATCTCTGGTCCTGCCCCAGCTTCAACGAACTGGCGCGCGACGGCAACGACTGCGCGCGCTGGAACCTGCTGCATCCGGGCGAAAAGCAGCGCGTCTCGCACGTCGGCGCCTGCCTCGCCGAGACGCGCGGCCCGGTGATCGCGGCGACCGACTACGTCCGCGCTTTCGCCGAGCAGATTCGTTCCCTGGTGCCGCGCCGCTACACGGTGCTGGGCACCGACGGCTTCGGCCGCTCCGACACGCGCGAAAAGCTGCGCCACTTCTTCGAGGTCGATCGCTACTGGATTACCCTGGCGGCGCTCTCGGCGCTGGTCGAAGACGGCCAGCTGAAGAAGGAGAAAGTGGCCGAGGCGATCAAGAAATACGGCCTCGATCCGAACAAGCCCAATCCGGTAAAGGTATAAGCCATGGCCCAGATAGTCGAAGTGAAAGTACCCGACATCGGCGACTTCAAGGATGTGCCGGTGATCGAACTGCTGGTCAAGGTCGGCGACACGGTGAAGGCCGAGGATTCGCTGGTGACGCTCGAATCCGACAAGGCAACCATGGACGTGCCCTCACCGGTTTCCGGCGTGGTCACGGAACTCAGGCTGAAGATCGGCGACAAGGTGGCCGAAGGCAGTCTCGTCGCCCTGATCGACAGCGCCTCTGCAGGCCAGGCCGCGGCGCCGACTCCTGTTGCCGCCGCCGCTCCTGCGCCGGTTTCGGTCGCACCGGTCGCAGCAGCGCCCGCCGCCGCTGCCGCAACCGTGATCGAGGTCAAGGTGCCCGACATCGGCGACTTCAAGGACGTGCCGATCATCGAACTGCTGGTGAAGGTCGGCGATACGGTCAGGGCCGAGGATTCGCTGATGACGCTGGAATCGGACAAGGCGACGATGGACATTCCCTCGCCGGTTTCCGGTGTGGTCGCCGAATTGAAGGTCAAGGTCGGCGACAAGGTGGCGGAAGGCGTGGTGCTGGCCTTGGTAAAAGTAGGCGCTGGCGCGACGGCGGTTGCGACTGCAGCGACGCCGGCGGCCGCACCGGCCGCGGCCAGCGCGGCGCCAAGTTTGGCACCTGCGCCGGCAGCTGTACCGGCCAGCGCGCCCGCAGCGGGTGCCGCAGTCGACTTTCGTCCGGGTGACGCCGACCTGATTTCCGCCCAGCCGCGCGTGGCGATGCCGACGCCGGCGGATCGGCTGTCCGGCAAGGCGGCCCATGCCAGCCCCTCGGTGCGCCGCTTTGCGCGCGAGCTGGGTGTCGACGTTGCCAGGGTGACAGGCAGCGGGCCGAAGGGCCGCATTCTGCAAGGCGACATCCAGGCCTATGTCAAGGGCGTGCTCAGCGCGCCACCGGCTGCGCCGGCCGCTGCCGCTTCGTCCGGCGGGGGATTGGATCTCCTGCCCTGGCCGAAGATCGACTTCTCGAAATTCGGCGCCGTCGACGTCCAGCCGCTGTCGCGCATCAAGAAGATTTCCGGCGCCAACCTGTCGCGCAACTGGGTCATGATTCCGGCCGTCACCTATCACGAGGACGCCGACATCACCGACCTGGAAGCCTTCCGCGTGCAGATCAACAAGGAGAACGAGAAGGCCGGCGGCGCCAAACTGACCATGCTCGCCTTCCTGATCAAGGCCTGTGTCAAGGCGATGCAGAAGTATCCGGAGTTCAACTCGTCGATCGACGGCGACAACCTGGTGCTGAAGAAATATTTCAACATCGGCTTCGCCGCCGACACGCCCAACGGCCTGATGGTGCCGGTGATCAAGAATGCCGATAGCAAGGGGGTGTTCGAGCTGGCGAAGGAAAGCGGCGATCTGGCCAAACAGGCGCGCGAAGGCAAGCTCAAGCCGGCCGACATGCAAGGCGCCTGCTTCACCATTTCCAGCCTGGGCGGCATCGGCGGCACCTATTTCGCGCCCATCGTCAATGCGCCGGAAGTGGCCATCCTCGGCGTGAACAAGTCGGCCATGAAGCCGGTCTGGGACGGCAAGCAATTCGTGCCGCGCCTGACCCTGCCGCTGTCCTTGAC
>CAZYTN010000265.1:0-3515 GCA_964650115.1 uncultured Sulfuritalea sp. | reverse complement strand
TCCACAACTACCAGATCATCGCGCCCACCACCTGGAATTTCTCGCCGCGCGATGCGGCGGGGCAGCCGGGGGCGTTGGAACAGGCGCTGGCGGGTCTGCCGGCCAGCGCCACCGAACCGCTGCCCGCGGCCATCCACCACGTCGTGCGCAGTTTCGATCCCTGCATGGTGTGTACGGTGCATTGAGGCTTGCCGCGCTGCCTTGTGCCGGTATTCCCGGATGTGCGTCGCGGCTATCGCGCGCCTGTCGCTGCCGCTACCTCCGCCCGCGCACGAAGGCTGCGAACTCGTCTGGCGGCAGCGCCTTGCTGTAGTGGAAGCCCTGCACCTCATGGCAGCCTTGCTCGCGCAGGAACGCCAGCTGGTCGTCGGTCTCCACGCCCTCGGCGATGGTGCGCAGTCCGAGGCTGTCCGCCAGGCTGATGATGGCACGGACAATGGCCCTGCTTTCTGGATCCACATTGATGTCATGCACGAAGGACTGGTCGATCTTCAGTTTGTAGAGCTGGAAACGCTTGAGGTAGCTCAGCGAGGAGTAGCCCGTGCCGAAGTCGTCGATCGAGACGCGGATGCCGCGCGCGTGCAGGTCATCCATCACGGCGATGGCGGCGAGCGGGTCATCCATCGCCATGCTCTCGGTGAGTTCCAGTTCCAGGTGCTGCGGCGCCAGGCCCTCTTCGGCGAGGATCTGGTCAACCTGCTCCGGCAGGTGCGCATGGCGGAATTGCACCGCCGAGAGGTTGACCGCCATGACTAAAGGTTCCATGCCGGCGGCTAGCCAGGCTTTCATCTGCCTGACCGCGGTGCGCAACACCCATTCCCCGATCGCCAGAATCAGGCCGCTGTCTTCCGCGACCGCGATGAATTCGGTCGGCGACACCGCGCCCAGTTCCGGATGCTGCCAGCGCAGCAAGGCCTCGGCGCCGACGATGCGACCGTCTTCCAGCGAGAACTGCGGCTGGTAGTGCATTTGCAGCTCGCCGCGCGCCAGCGCATGGCGCAGTTCGCCCTCCAGTCGCAGCTTGCGCGCGGAATGCTCCTGCATCTCCGGGGTGAAGAAACGGAAAGTGTTGCGGCCTTCTGCTTTGGCGCGGTACATGGCGGTGTCGGCGCACTTTGACAGGACCTCGAAGTCTTCGCCGTCGCTCGGGTACATGGCGATGCCGATCGAAGGCGTGACGACGAGCTCGTACTGCTCGACCTTGAACGCGACCGCGACTGCTTCGATCAGTTTTCCGGCCACGTGCGCCGCGCCGTCGGCATCGGTGCCGGGCAGTAGCACAATGAATTCGTCGCCACCCTGGCGCGATACCGTGTCTTCTTCGCGCCCTGCGGCCTTCATGCGCAGGCCGACTTCGACCAGCAATTCGTCGCCGATGCGGTGACCCAGCGTGTCGTTGATGTTCTTGAAATGGTCGAGGTCGACAAACAGCACCGCCAGCTGCTCCTGGCTGCGCTGCGCCATGCTGATCGCGTGGCGGGCGTGGTCCTTGAGCAGTGCACGATTGGGCAGTCCGGTCAGGGCATCGAAGTGCGCCAGGTGCTGGATGCGCTCTTCGGCTTCCTTGTGCTGGGTGATGTCGCTGAAGATGCCGACGTAATGGCTGGGCTTGCCGTCTTCCCCCAGCACGCGGCTGATCGCCAGCCACTCGGGATAGACGTGGCCGTCCTTGCGCCGGTTCCAGATCTCGCCCTGCCAGTGGCCGTTGGTGTCGATCGCGTCCCACATTTCGCGATAGAACTCGCCGCTCTGGCGCCCGGAAGACAACATCCCCGCGCTTTGCCCCAGCGCCTCTGCCTCGGCGTAGCCGCTGATCGCGCTGAAGGCACGGTTGACGCGCACGATGCGGCCGCGCGTATCGGTGATCATGATGCCTTCCTTGCCCTGCTCGAACACCTCGGCGGCAAGCTTGATACTGGCGTCGCGCTCGAAACCATCCAGCGCATAGCTGATGTCCGTGGCCATTTCATCGAGCAGCTTGCGCGCGTCCTCGTCGAAGGCGTTGATTTCTTCGGCATACAGATTGAAGGCGCCGACCACCCTGCCGTTGCGATGCAGGGGCAGCGCGGCCACGGAACCCCAGCCGAACCGTGCGGCGCGCTCGTGCCAGGGTGCGCAGAGCGGATCTTTGAGGAAATCCTGGTTCCACACCGGCCGGTTCTCGCGGATCGCCGTGCCGACCGGACCGCGCCCGTACGGATCATCGCCGTCCGCCGTGATAGTGATGCCGTCCAGATAGACCAGTCCCGTGCCGAAACTCGCCACCGGCCGCACCTGCCGGCTAGCCTCGTCCAGCAGCCCGATCCACGCCATCTTCATGCCGCCGAAGCGCACCACGTCGCGACAGATATGCGGGAACAGCTCGGCCGCGCTGGTGCAACGCACGATGGCCTGGTTGCACTCGCTCAGGGCCGCATAAAGATTGCTCAGGCGCTTGACGCGATTCTCCGCCGCTTTGCGCGCGCTGATGTCGCGATCGATGCCGCGGTAACCGAGCAGTCCCCCATCGGAATCGAGAATCGGCGTGCCGCTGGTAAGCGTGATGTGCGGCGTGCCATCCTTGCCGAGGACGACATTTTCAAGGTCGCTGAACGGCAGTTTGCTGGCCGCAATATCGGCAAAAGCCTTGCCGACGGCTTGCGCCTCCGCGGGGGCCATGAAATCGAAAGGGGTCTTGCCGATGACGTCCGCGGTCGCGTAACCGAGCATCCGGTTCACGCCTTCCGACACATAGGTATAACGTCCTGCGGCATTCACCTCCCAGATCCAGTCGCCGGAGATTTCCGCAATGTCGCGGAAGCGCTGCTCGCTGGCACTCAACTGCAGCGTTCGTTGCGCGACGCGTGTTTCGAGCTCTTCCTTGTACAAGCGCAATTCCACCAGCAGCTTCGCGAGGTAGCCCAGCAGCAGGCTGAACAGCAGGCCCAGCGCGATCTTGAAGGCCGCGCCGAAAGGATCGGCCCAGCCCCTGACCGGCGCGACGCTGAGCGTCCAGCGGCCGTTGGGCATTTCCATGTTCTGGTGCACCGGGTCGGACAGGGCGGCGGTACCGGATGCGGAAATGATCTGACGTTCGCCGCTATCCGGATGGATGCGCCAAAGCTCATAGTCGTAACCCGCGCCGACCATCTGGGGAAGCCGGGCATCGCCGAGCACCTCGGGAAAGCGGATGAGCACCGTGGTGAAGCCCCAGAACGCCCCCTTGCCGTCGCCCAGAAAGACCGGCAGCCGCCCGACCGCCCCGAGGCCGCCCTGCATCAGATTGAACGGTCCGGCCAGCGTCAGCTTGCCTGTGTCGCGGGCGAGGAAGGCTTCCTTGTTGCGCGACGGATCCTGCAGCAGATTGTGGCCGATGGCCTTTTCATTGCCGGCCAGCGGCACGATGTGCTGCACGATGCCGGCGGGCGCCAGTTGCAGCGAGCTTGCGCCGGAATAGAAGGGCAGCATCTGTTGCGCCGTCGCTTCGAAATCGCGTATGGCACCGTTGCCCTGACGCACCAGCGCGGCCAGCGCAT
>CAZYTN010000264.1:0-3516 GCA_964650115.1 uncultured Sulfuritalea sp. | reverse complement strand
CATATGTAATTACATTGCAGTCATGCGGTGTTGCACCGCACCAAATAAGGAGTTCATCATGTCCCCCATCAACATTCCCGAAATCGAACGTAAAGCCCGCCAACTGAGGGCCGAAGAGATGCAGCGCATCCAGGGACTCGTCGCCGCGCGCATGGGTCTTTATGGCCGGCTGATGGCCGCCACGGCGCGGTCAGGCCTGGCTGCACTAGGCGAAACCCTGCGCCCGCTGTTCTCCTGGACCCCGACGCCGGGCAGCGCACAGGGCGCCGCCAAGCCACAGGACCCGTCCCTGCTGACCCGCCTGAGTTTGGCCGCACGCGCGCTGTTCAGCTGGAACCCGCAAGCCCACCGCTCCTGAACCGTCTCCTCCGCGGCCGACCTCCTACCGGCCGCTTGCCCCGCCAAAACAACGGCGGGGCTACTTTTTTCAAGCCAGTTCGCGGTAACGCCCGCCGTAGAAAATCAGCGGGGGCTTTTCGTCACGATGGAAGCTCTCGACATAACCGACCAGGATGACATGGTCGCCGCCGGGGTAGCGCAACTCGTTGCGGCACTCGAACCAGGCGCTGCAACCGTTCAGCAGCGGCGTGCCGCCGGCGCCGACACTTGTCTCGATACCGGCGAACCTGTCGTCCTGGGATTGCGCAAAACGCTGTGAGAGCTCGGCCTGATCGGCGGCGAGAATATTCACCGCGTAGTGGCTGCAGGACTCGAACACCGCCAGCGAGGGCGAATGCAGGCCCAAACTCCACAGCACCAGCGGCGGATCGAGCGACACCGAGGCGAAGGAATTGATGGTGACGCCTACCGGCCGGCCGTCCGCCGCGCGCGTGGTAATCACCGCGACGCCGGTGGCGAATTCACCCAGCGCATCACGATAGGTGCGCGCGTCGAAACGGTATTGATACGGCTGGTTCATTGGGGCTGCTCGCAAACAGGCTCTAAAATCGGGGGAACACTCTTTATCGGGAGCACCTGATGGGCATCGCAAAACGTATCGGCACTCCGCTTTCTCCGTCCGCCACGCGCGTCATGCTGCTGGGATGCGGCGAGCTTGGCAAGGAAGTCATTATCGCATTGCAGCGCCTGGGTTGCGAAGTGATCGGCGTCGATCGCTATGCCGATGCCCCCGGCATGCAGGTGGCGCACCGCAGCCACGTCGTGACCATGACCGACGGCGCCGCCCTGCGCGCGCTGATCGAAAAGGAAAAACCCGACCTGGTGGTGCCCGAGATCGAAGCCATCGCCACCGCGATGCTGGTCGAGATCGAACGGGAAGGCCTCGCCGAAGTGATACCGACCGCGCGCGCCGCGCAATTGACCATGAACCGCGAAGGGATACGCCGCCTCGCCGCCGAGGAACTCGGGCTCGCCACCTCGCCCTACAAGTTTGCCGACACCCTGGCCGAACTGCAGGCGGCGATCGATGGCGGAATAGCTTATCCCTGCGTGATCAAGCCGGTGATGTCCTCATCGGGCAAGGGCCAGTCGCTGGTGAAGACCGCGGCCGACGTGCAACAGGCCTGGGACTACTCGCAGGCCGCGGGCCGCGTCGGCGCGGGTCGAGTGATCGTCGAGGGCTTCATCGATTTCGACTACGAAATCACCCAACTCACCGTACGAGCTCTCGGCACTTCCGGCGAAGTCGAAACATTCTTCTGCGATCCGATCGGCCATGTCCAGGTGAATGGCGATTACGTCGAATCCTGGCAGCCGATGGCAATGACGCCGGCCGCGCTGCAGAAGTCGCGCGACATCGCCCGCGCGGTGACCGGCAACCTCGGCGGACGCGGCATATTCGGCGTCGAGCTGTTCGTCAAGGGCGACCGGGTGTGGTTCTCCGAAGTCAGCCCGCGGCCGCACGACACGGGCCTGGTGACGCTGGCGACGCAACGCCTGTCGGAATTCGAACTGCACGCCCGCGCGATTCTTGGCCTGCCGGTCGACACCTCGCTGCGCCGCCCCGGCGCCTCGGCGGTGATCTATGGTGGCATTGACGAAAAGGGCATCGCCTTCGAAGGCGTCGCCGAAGCAATGCAGGTGCCCGAATCCGACCTGCGCCTGTTCGGCAAGCCGGAGAGTTTCAGGAAGCGCCGCATGGGCGTGGCCGTGGCGAATGCCGATACCACGGATGAGGCGCGGCAGCGCGCGAAACTGGCGGCCAGCCGGGTGAAGCCTGTCAAGGAGTGAGCACCCCCGCAGGGCCGCCCCACAGGGATGCCGCCAAGGACATTGAGCCGCGCCAGCGGCGAACCGTGGTCACCCCCTTCCCCGGGAAGGGGGCTGTGGGGATGGCTGAATTGTCGCCCGCGGCGCGCGGCTTCGCCGCGCGCCTGATCCGTTGGCACAAGCACCACGGCCGCCACGACCTGCCCTGGCAGAGCACGCGGGATCCCTACCGCGTCTGGCTGTCGGAAATCATGCTGCAACAGACCCAGGTGGCGACGGTGATCCCGTATTACCGGCGCTTCCTCGAACGCTTGCCGCAGCTTGCCGATCTCGCCGCCGCTCCGCTCGCGGAGGTCATGGCGCTATGGAGCGGACTGGGCTACTACGCCCGCGCGCGCAACCTGCATGCCTGCGCATACGCGGTAATGAAGCAGCACGGCGGCAAGTTCCCGCGCGATCCCGCTGTCATTGCGCAGCTGCCGGGCATCGGCCGCTCGACGGCCAACTCCATCGCCACCGTCTGCTTTGGCGCTCATGCGCCGATCATGGACGGCAATGTCAAGCGCGTGCTGTGCCGCGCCTTCGGCATCGAAGGCTTTCCCGGCAGCAGCGCGGTCGAAAAGCGCCTCTGGGCGCTGGCCGCAGAACTGATGCCGGAGCACGCCGGCAGCGTCTACAACCAGGCGCAGATGGATCTCGGCGCGACGGTCTGCACCCGCGGCAAGGCAAGCTGCGAAGCCTGCCCGCTCAACGACCTGTGCGTCGCCCGCGCCAGCGGCCGCACCGCCGAGTTGCCGACGGCAAAGCCGCGGCGCGCGATTCCGCAACGCGAGGCCACGCTGCTGGTGCTGCTTGATGACAATCGCGTGCTGCTGGAAATGCGCCCGCCGGCAGGGATCTGGGGCGGCCTGCTCTCGCTGCCGGAGCTGCCGGAAGGCGCAGACGCCCGGAACTGGGCCGAGCAGCGCTTCGCCTGCCGCGTGATCGCCGTGTCGCCGGCGCCGACTTTCGTGCATGTGTTCAGCCATTTTCGTCTGCGCATCGTCCCGCTGCTGCTGCACGTCAAACCGGGCTGTGCAGCAATGGAGCCGGGCTGGCAGTGGCTGGATCTGGCTGCCACCGGCAGCGCCGCTCTGCCGGCGCCGATCCGGCGCATCCTCGATGCGCTTCAGGCGTCCGGCAGCAAACCCTTGCTCTCCAAAAAACGATAGATGATTTCGAGGCGGTCGATGCTGTCGTCGATTTCCAGCAGCTTCTGCTTCGCGGCAAGGGGGATAGGCAGCACTTCGGCATAGCGCATGCCCAGCCAGCCGGCGTCATAGAAGCGGTGCGGCGTGGCCGGCGCGT
>CAZYTN010000263.1:0-3550 GCA_964650115.1 uncultured Sulfuritalea sp. | reverse complement strand
GCGGCGATCGCCGGGCGCGCCAGCGGGATCGAGACGCGCCAGAAGCCCTGCCAGGGATTGAGGCCGAGCGCGCGCGCCGCCTCGATCATGCCGCCGGCGCGTTCGAGAAAGGCGGTGCGCACCAGCAGATACACGTAGGGATACAGCACGCAGGAAAACAGCACGATGGCCCCGCCCAGCGAACGCACCTCGGGAAACCAGTAGTCGCCCTTCTGCCAGCCGAAACTCTCGCGCAAGCCGCTTTGCAGCGGACCGACGAATTGCAGGAAATCGGTATAGGTATAGGCCAGCACGTACGCCGGCATGGCCATCGGCAGCAGCAGAGCCCATTCCGCGCTGCGCCGCCCGGGAAAGTCGTTCAGGGCCACCAGCCAGGCTGCGCCGGTTCCCATCGCCGCGACCCCGATGCCGACCCCGAGGCACAGCCAAACCGAATTCGCCGCATACTCGGGCAAGACGGTCGCCATCAGGTGGTCCCAGGTCTCGCCGGTGCCGCCGGCGAAAAGATTGGCCGCCACGGCGAGCACCGGCAGCGCGACCAGAACCGCGAGCGCGAAGGAGAAAACGGGAAGCGACAAGGATGAGCGGGCCACGGCCAGCCGATTATAATTGAGACTCATTCTCCACAAGTCGCAATCTACGCACCGATCATGCCCTTGCTCGAAGTCGACCGTGTCAGCCATGCCTACGGCAAGCAAGCCGTGGTGCGTGACCTGTCCTTCGCTCTGGCACAGGGCGAAATTGCCTGCCTGCTGGGGTCTTCAGGCTGCGGCAAGACCACCATGCTGCGACTGATCGCCGGTTTCGAGGCGCCGTCAGCCGGCAGCATCCGCCTCAACGGCGTGACGATCGCCAACGAAAAGATCCAAGTGCCGGCCGAAGCGCGACGCATCGGCATGGTGTTTCAGGATTACGCCTTGTTCCCGCACCTTTCAATCGCCGACAACATCGGCTTCGGCCTGCGCGAAAAGTCGGCGCCGGCGAGACGCCAACGTGTCGATGAAATGCTGGAACTGATCGGCCTGGCCAATCGCGGCGGGCGCTATCCACATGAACTTTCCGGCGGTCAGCAACAGCGCGTGGCGCTGGCCCGCGCCCTGGCGCCGCAACCGCACCTGCTACTGCTCGACGAGCCGTTTTCCAACCTCGACGTCGAACTGCGCGAACGCCTGTCGCTCGAAGTCCGCGACATCCTCAAGCGCGCCGGCATGGCAGCAATTCTCGTCACCCACGACCAGAACGAAGCTTTCGTCATGGCGGACATGGTTGGCATCATGCGCGAAGGGTGTATCGAGCAGTGGGACACGCCCTACAACCTCTATCACCGGCCGGCCACACGCCACGTGGCCGATTTCGTCGGGCAGGGCGTGTTCCTGCCCGGCGAGGTCCTGTCGCGCCAGGTTGTCGAAGTCGAACTCGGTCGGCTCGATTCCGAAGTACCGATGGATTGCGCTTCGAGTTGCTTCGAGTGCCAGCGCAGCTGCCGGCTCGATGTACTGCTGCGTCCCGACGACGTGATCCACGACGATACCAGCGAGGTCAAGGCCGAAGTCGTGGCCAAGGCCTTTCGCGGTGCGGAATTCCTTTACACGCTGCGCCTCGCCTCGGGCGCTCAGGTGCTGTCGCTGGTGCCTTCGCACCACAACCATGCCATCGGCGAGAAAATCGGCATCCGCCTCGACGTCGACCACGTCGTCACCTTCACCCAGGGCCAATGATTCCCTGGCTTGCCGAAGTACCCGTATTCCCGCCGCTCGACAAGGCGCTGGTTGAACCGAACGGCCTGCTCGCCGCAGGCGGCGACCTGAATCCGCAGCGCCTCCTCGCCGCCTACCGACGCGGCATCTTTCCCTGGTATTCCGTCGGCGAACCCATCCTCTGGTGGAGCCCCGATCCGCGCATGGTGCTGCTTCCGCACGAATTGAAGATATCCAGGTCGCTGGCGAAAACCCTGCGCAATGCCGACTACGAAGTACGTCTCGATACGGCCTTCGGCGATGTTATCCATGCCTGCGCCAGCACGCCGCGAAACGGCCAGGCCGGCACCTGGATCACCGCTGAAATGCAGCAAGCCTATCGCGAACTACACCGGCTGGGCTACGCGCACAGCGTGGAAACATGGATAGCCGGCAAGCTAGCCGGCGGCCTTTACGGCGTCGCGCTGGGGCAGGTTTTTTACGGCGAATCGATGTTCAGCCATGTGCGCGACGCATCGAAAGTTGCGCTTGCGCATTTGTGCGCTCACCTCAAGCGGCGCGGATTCGGCATAATCGACTGCCAGATGGAAACCGCTCACCTCGCCTCGCTCGGTGCCAGACCGATTCCCCGCCGCGACTTTGCCACGCGGCTGGAGCGACTTTGCCTGCGCGGCGATGCGCCGGATCACTGGCCGGCAACTACCATCGACGGCCATTTCAGGCGACAAGCATGACGCATCTGCGCGACCTGCCGCCGTTTCCGCTGCTGCAGTTCTATGCGACGGCGCCTTACGGCTGTTCCTACCTGCCGGGGCGCATCGCCCGTTCCCAGGTGGCGACGCCGACCCACCTGATCGACAATGCCACCTACAGCGAACTGGTACGCGCCGGGTTTCGCCGCAGCGGCGTGTTCACCTATCGTCCCTATTGCGATGCCTGCCGCGAGTGCCAGCCGGTGCGGCTCGACGTGGAGGCTTTCGTGCCCAGTCGCAGCCAGCGCCGCGCGCTGGCCCAGCACGCCGCACTCACGGTGCGCGAATGCAGCCTGACATTTCGCGAAGAGCACTACCAGCTCTACCAGCACTACCAGGCCGCGCGGCATTCAGGCGGCGGCATGGATCAGGACAGCCGCGACCAGTATGCCCACTTCCTGCTGCAGACCCATGTCGACAGCCGGCTGATCGAATTCCGCGAAAACGGCGTGCTGCGCGTGGTCAGCATCATCGACGTCCTGTCCGACGGTCTCTCCTCGGTCTATACGTTCTACGATCCCGACATAACGAATGCCAGCTATGGCACCTTCGCCATACTCTGGCAGATCGCGCAGTGCCAGCACGTCGGCCTGCCCTGGCTGTATCTCGGCTACTGGATCCGCGACAGCCGCAAGATGGCCTACAAGGCCAGGTTCCGTCCGCTCCAGGCGCTGCGCCACGGCGAGTGGCAGGCGGTCGAAGAATAAACGACTTTTCCCCCAGCCCCTTCTCCAGGAGAAGGGGTGATCACGGCTCGCTGCGCTCGCGGGCTTTTGACGGGTCTGCCTTGGGGCAGCCCGACGACAGACCATAAGAGTCGGCGCTGGCGAGACGGCGACAGTCAGCGTGCCGTCGCCGTCTCCCGCCGCCGGTAACCGCGCCAGGCCGGCCAGATCGCCGCCCCCAGCACCAGCACGATCGCCAGCAGAGGCCACAGCACCGGACGGTTCCACTCGCTGCGACGTTGCTCGCGCAAGGCGGCATCCACGCGCTGATACTTGAGTGTGTTGTGCCCGACCTTGCTCGGTTTGCGGTTGGTCAGCCAGGCATGGCGCAAGGTGTAGTCCTTGGGATGAAAGCCCCAGACCCAGGGCGCATCGT
>CAZYTN010000262.1:0-3577 GCA_964650115.1 uncultured Sulfuritalea sp. | reverse complement strand
ACAGCCGTTCTGATGCATGGAATTTCATTGGGATGGCAGTCTACGACGGTACACGCACATGCAGCCTTTCGACTGAAGTCCCGTTTTGCGCACGATCTGTATCGCCAGTTGGACTTCCGCCTGGTGCTAAGGCCGCAATCGCTGATAAGGACACGGGTATATCAGTTGATTTGATGGCACCAGCCGCCGTATCGGGCACAGCATTCATTTACCGAACAACCAACATTACGATGACAGTTCATCTGACAGCGCAAAGTAGCTCAGGCAACATCACCGAAATGGTGGTTTGGTCCGACACAATCTCCAACACTATCTGGCAGCCGTATATGTTTACCGGGTCTTGGCCGGATTCTTGCACAGCTGACGGGCGATGAACATCGCGGACCTCCTGGCTGAGAACAAGCGCTTGCGCGCCGAGAACCAGCAACTTCGATTCGAGAAAGCGGCTTTGGAGAAGCGCATCGCGCGCTTGGAAGCCGAACTTCAGGCGCTCAAGGAACTGCTCGAGAACGCCCAACGTCGGGGCAAGCGTCAGGCTACACCGTTTTCGAAAGGTGAACCGAAGGCCGCGCCGAAGATGCCTGGGCGCAAGGCCGGGCACCCGGCCGCGCATCGGGCCATCCCGGACCAGGTGGATCGGACAGAAGAAGCGCCGTTGCCGCGGGCTTGTCCGGACTGCGGCGGCCGGGTGGTGGAGGACGACGTCCAGACCCAATACCAGATCGACATCCCGCGCCCGATCCCGGTCAGCGTGACGCAATTCAACATTCACGTCGGCCATTGCGAAACGTGTGGCCAACGGCTGCAGGGCCGGCACGCAGAACAGACCTCGGACGCCACCGGGGCGGCGGCGGTCCAGATTGGTCCGAACGCCCTGGGGCTGGCGGCGGAGCTGAAGCATGTCGTGGGGGTGCCGTTTGGCAAAGTGGCGCGGATCCTGAGCACGGCCACCGAGTTGGAACTGAACCGCTCGACCTTGGCCCGGGCCAGTCAGCGCCTGGCACGCAAGTGTTGGCCGACGTATGCGCGCTTGATCCTGCGGTTGCGGCAAGGGACCGTGACCCATGTCGATGAAACCGGCTGGAAGGTCGGGGGACACTCCGCCTGGTTGTGGGTGTTCACCAATGACGACATTAGCCTGTACGTGATTGACCCGTCGCGCGCCCACGAAGTTGTAGAAGCCATCCTGGGGACCGATTACGCCGGGGTCCTGGTCAGCGATTGCTTCCTGGCCTATGACCCGCTGACCTGTACGCAGAGCAAGTGCGTCGGGCACCTGCTGCGACGCTGCAAGGAACTGCAAGAAATCAAGAGCGGCCGGGCGGTGCAGTTCACCTGTGACCTGGCGCGCTTGCTGCGTGCGGCCATGACCTTGAAGGAACGCCGCGACAAATTGAGTCCGCACGGCTATCAGGTGGCCTGCGGCCGGCTGGAAGCGGCATTGGATCGGCTCTTGGCCCGTCACCTGACCGATGCCGACAATGCCCGCTTTGCCAAAACCTTGCGCAAGCAGCGCCCGCGCCTGCTCACATTCCTGTATCATGACGCCGTGGCCCCTACCAACAACGCGGCCGAACGCGAACTGCGGCCAGCCGTGGTGGTCCGCAAGACCGGCGGCTGCAACCGCACCGACGCTGGCGCGGAAGCCCATGCAATCCTCGCGAGTGTGTTGCGCACGTGCCAGAAACAAGGCTTCGATCCCGTGGAGGTGCTCAAACATCTGTTGCACAGTGCTGAAACGCTCATCTTCGATTTGGTGGCTAAACCCAAGCGCGGCGCGACGCTGCCGCCGGCGATGGCGCCACCTTAAAGGAACCCGGTAAACAAATACCAGTAACCAATAGTGTAAGTGACATGGGAGCATCTCTGAAACTGTGAGCACAGATGTTCGGTACTATGCCGCCAGAGGGAGCGCCGCGTAGTTTGTGTGCTCCAGACACGCTCTCAATGGGTCAACAACCGTGCGCTCGTTGATAACCGCTGTGGCTAGAGCGTGCCGGGTTTCACGCACGACAACCGGCTGGCGGAAATCGGCGCTCAGCAATTCCCAAGCAGATGGCCAGCGGTCACTCTGGATCAAGCTGCGCAAGGTCAAGATCGCTTGTCCCCCCGCAGGCGTCCAGGCCATGCCCGAGCACTTCATGCGTTGCGTGACCAATGTTTTGCAGGTGGCTTCCATGACGCCGCTGGCAATCGGCAGACCCTGCCGGAGATAATCCGCATAGTGCATGCGCGGGCGCTGATTCCGAAAATAGGTCAGTTCGTCTTCCAGACGTTCCCGTTTGTGTCCGTGTGCCCGGCCGCGGTGGTATTTCAACACGCGAATGACTTGGTCAGCGCCGTCATCGGCTTCCTTGAGCAAAGTCTTCAGACGTTCAAATTCGGCCTTGCTGCGCACGGTGCTTTCGCCCCAGGCAGCGTCACAGCCGGTTTTCAGATGGTCACAGGCATGATAGAAGTCGACAATCTCTATGCTGGGCTGGGGTGGGGCCGGCAAGTTCCGCTCCACCTCGGCCAGCAAGCGCCAGTTGTCTTCAGCGCCATCGGCCAGACGCACTCGGTGCAAGTCGGGCCGGAGCGCCAGAAGGCTAGCCGCTTCGGCCTGGATTTGCTGCTGCAAAGTGACCTTTTTGTGCTCCGGCATCCGCCCATAGCGCACCGTCTGCAAACGTTCCCCGTGCGCGTCGTACAATACGACCGTGCCACAGCCCACTTCCCGATTCCCGCGTGGGCCGCTGGCATGTTTTCCCGCCAGGGCCCGTTTAGCCTGACGGTCTCCGCCTTTCATCGGCGCCATCACTCCGTCCACCGACAGAGCGAGCACAGCCGCCTCCGGCAGGACGGTTTCTTGCGCACGCAGAGCCGCTTCCCACTCTTGCCGGCGGGCCTCCCAATGCGGGGACAAGGCTTTGGGCAGACGATCCAAAGCACTGCGCGAAGGTTGCATCCCTTCCAGCTCGGCAAACACCGCTTCACTTTCGCCCGGCGGCAGATGGGCAATGACAAACGCCGCCTGCCGCGCTGCTCGCGGCGTAAAGTGACCGGCAATGATCCCCCCCCGCAATTCCAACGGACAAATACTCTTGCTACTGCGCCCTGCCGGTCGATACAAGTGGCGGGTGACCGTCACCGGCCCAGCCGCCGACAGATACGTTTCCGGCGAAGTCAGGGCTGGCCGATAGACGACCCCAGCTACCTCGATCTCTTCGGCCAACACGTCATAGCACGCCAGCTCAGCGCCGAGGCATTCGCGTTCGATATCCATCACGTGTGCATGCAATTCGCGCTCAAAGTTTTCAAAGTCCGGCGTGCCCATTGCCCAGGCCTGACGCCGTGCGTGGATAAATTGTCCCAGCCGCTGCATGGCCGGGCTTTCCGAAATCGAAACGTTGTGGCACACTTTCATAGGAAGCCTCCGGGTTGAGTGGAATCTATCGGTAGATTCACACTTTGCACGGAGGTTTCCTTTTTGTCGAATCAGCCGATGCGAACAGATGTACTCACAGTTTCAGAGATGCACCCATGTCACATTCACCTCGTCCTTCCGCGCCGCCGACGGGGAGGCCATTACCATCGA
>CAZYTN010000261.1:0-3579 GCA_964650115.1 uncultured Sulfuritalea sp. | reverse complement strand
GATGATGCAGTTGTCCTTGTGGTCGCGCACCACTTCCATCTCGTACTCTTTCCAGCCGAGCAGCGATTCCTCGATCAGCAGTTCCTTGGTCGGCGAGGCTTCCAGGCCGCGCTTGCAGATTTCGACGAACTCTTCCTGGTTGTAGGCGATGCCGCCGCCCGAACCGCCCATGGTGAAGGACGGTCGGATGATGGTGGGGAAACCCATGGCGCCCTGCACCTGCTGCGCCTCTTCCATGCTGTGGGCAATCCCCGAGCGCGCCGAGCCAAGGCCGATGCGGGTCATGGCCTGCTTGAACTTTTCGCGGTCCTCGGCCATGTCGATGGCCTCGCGCGAGGCGCCGATCATCTCGACGCCGTATTTTTCCAGCACGCCGTGCTTGGCCAGGTCGAGCGCGCAGTTGAGTGCCGTCTGGCCGCCCATGGTCGGCAGCACTGCGTCGGGCCGTTCCTTGGCGATGATGTTTTCCAGCACGCGCCAGGTGATCGGCTCGATATAGGTGACGTCGGCCATGCCCGGATCGGTCATGATCGTCGCTGGATTGGAGTTGACCAGGATCACCCGGTAGCCCTCCTCGCGCAGTGCCTTGCAGGCCTGGGCACCCGAATAGTCGAACTCGCAGGCCTGGCCGATGATGATCGGGCCGGCACCGATGATCAGGATGCTGTGGATGTCAGTGCGCTTAGGCATTCTTGTTTTTCTCCATCATGCCGATGAAGCGGTCGAACAGGTAAGCCACGTCGTGCGGCCCGGGGCTGGCTTCGGGATGGCCCTGGAAACAGAAAGCGGGCCGGTCGGTCCAGGCCATGCCCTGCAGGCTGCCATCGAACAACGAGACATGAGTCACCTTGACATTCGCCGGCAGCGTCGACGGATCGGCCGCGAATCCGTGGTTCTGGCTGGTGATCAGCACCTGTCCACTTTCGAGGTCCTTGACCGGATGGTTGGCGCCGTGATGGCCGAACTTCATCTTGAGTGTCTTGCCGCCGGCTGCCAAAGCCATCAACTGGTGGCCGAGGCAGATGCCGAAGGTCGGCAGGCGCCGCTCGAGAAATTCGCGAATCGCCGCCACCGCATAGTCGCAGGGCTCCGGGTCGCCGGGACCGTTGGACAGGAACACACCGTCGGGTTTCATTGCCAGCACGTCGGCCGCCGGGGTTTTCGCCGGCACCACGATGAGATCGCAACCGCGCGAAGCGAGCATGCGCAGGATGTTGCGCTTGACGCCGAAATCGTAAGCGACAACCTTGAAACGGAAAGACCCGGGCTGGGCAAAACCCGCACCGAGCCGCCACTCGCCCTCAGTCCAGGCATAGGATTGCTGCGCACTGACCACCTGCGCCAGATCCATGCCGGCCAGACCCGGGAAGGCCCGCGCCTGAGCCACCGCAGCGTCGGCATCGAGATGTTCGCCAGCCATCAGGCAGCCGGCCTGGGCGCCGTTTTCGCGCAGGATGCGGGTCAGCTTACGCGTGTCGATGTCGGCCAGACCGAGCACCTTCCCATCCCGCAGATAGGCATCGAGCGTTTGCTCGCTGCGAAAATTCGAAGCCAGCAGCGGCAGGTCGCGGATCACCAGGCCGGCAGCGTGGATGGAAGCCGCTTCGCAGTCCTGGCGATTGACGCCGTAGTTGCCGATATGGGGGTAGGTCAGGGTAACGATCTGGCGGGCGTAGGACGGATCCGTGAGGATTTCCTGATAGCCGGTCAGGGCGGTGTTGAACACCACTTCGCCTACGCTGCTGCCTTCGGCACCGATGCCTTTGCCTCTAAACACCGTTCCGTCGGCCAGGGCAAGAAGGGCAGGCGGAAAGTGAGACACGATGAGGCTCCCGGAACAAGACAATTCGGCGATAGGGACCGGTCACCGCTTGATTCACATGGCGTCCGGCAAACCTTGTGATTATAGCTCCTCAGGCCACCTGTCGCAACGCTCCCGATTGTGATATCGTCATAAAGAGGTTCCGCTCGGTGTTGCCTGCGCCGCTGCCGGGACTCCTTTGCGCCGCCGGCCCGGCCTGCCATCGTCAGGCTGCCCTCGCAGGCCAAGGTCCGGCGGACCGCTGGCCGATCTACGAGCGAGGCCCCGTCTTCTTTCCCGCATACATGGCGGCGTCCGCCTTGCGCACCAGATCGTCGCCGCTCGCGGCATCCTCGGGGAACAGCGCTACGCCAATACTGGCCCCGATGAATACTGGCTCCGGGATGCTCTGCAGTGAGAAAGGCTGCGCCAGGCTGGTGCGGATCTTCCCGGCGACCCGTTCGGCGTTGGCGCGTGCGCCAATGCCTTGCAGCAACATGGCGAACTCGTCGCCCCCCAGGCGCGCCACGGTGTCCGACTTGCGCACAAGCTCCTCCGTGCGCGCCGCCACGGATTTCAGCAGGAGATCCCCGGCCTGATGACCCCATCGGTCATTGACGGGCTTGAAGCGGTCGAGGTCGAAGTAGAGCACGGCGAGGCTGGTGCCGTCGCGCCGGGCCAATTCGAGCGCCTGGCTCAGCCTGTCGTGAAACAATGCCCGGTTGGGCAGTCCGGTCAGGCCGTCGTACTGGGCCATGCGCCACACCATGGCCTCGATGCGCTTGCGCTCGGTGATGTCCTTGCCGGTGCCGCGGTAGCCCTTGAAACTCCCCTGACGATCCAGCACCGGCTCGCCGCTGACGCTGACATAACGAAGTTCACCCGTATCGCTTGCGATGGAGTACTCGAAATCTTGGAACGGCCGGCGGGCCGCCAGCAACTTGTCGTGTTCGGCAAATAGGGCGAGGGTTTCATCGCTGGCAGCGCCGGCCAGCATCTCCAGGCGGGTATGGCCGTAGAAGCGCTCCCCATCGATGCCGGCCTTGGCGAAAACACCGCCGGAAAGCCAGGTAAAGCGCAGGTTTTCATCCTGCTCCCAATACCAGTCGGAGGACATTCTGGCGTAGGCGCGCGCACGCTCCTCCATCTCGACCAGTTCCCCGACCCTCTTGCGCCAGCGCCAGGCCGACCACCAGCCCAGCGCCGCCACCAATGCAAGAACCGAAAACGCCGCAGCCATATCGCAACTCCCCGCGCTCAAAACGCTGCCGGATCATCTGCAAAACCCATCAACCGCAGCCGCGGCGCTCGCCTCGACAGAAGCCGAGGGAAGGATCCGGCCAATCGGAAGGCCACGCTCCGGTCTGGCGCGGCCATCGGCAGCCTGCGGCGACTTCGCGGCACGCGCGGGAGTCGCAGTCCGTCCAGTCGGCGCTACTTCAGCCCCAATACATCCTGCATATCGAACAGGCCGCGTTTGTGGCCGTGCATGAAGCGGCCCGCACGCAAAGCACCCAGCGCATAGGGCATGCGACTGGCGGACTTGTGGGTGATCTCGATGCGCTCTCCGGCGCCGGCAAACAGTACCGTGTGGTCGCCGACTATGTCGCCGCCGCGGATGGTCGAAAACCCGATCTGGGTAGCCGGCCGCTCGCCGGTATGGCCTTCGCGGCCGTAAACCGCGCATTCGGACAAATCGCGGCCAAGCGCGGCCGCCACCACTTCGCCCATGCGCAGGGCCGTGCCCGACGGTGCATCGACCTTGTGCCGGTGATGCG
>CAZYTN010000260.1:0-3594 GCA_964650115.1 uncultured Sulfuritalea sp. | reverse complement strand
AGTGCCGAGCCGATGAAGCCGGCGCCGCCGGTAACAAAGAGGGTTTTCATGTCGGATCAGGGATGGGCGGGAAGACAGGGGCGTCGGGACCAACCGGGAGGCGCTATTGTATTCGATCAAAATGCGCCTTCGACCGGGTGCGCCGGGTGCGTTCAGGAAGCGGCCGGGGCGCGTGTTTGGGGCTAGGATTCGGGCCATGCTTGACAGCAAAAATAGTTGAGACCTAAAATAACTAAAATTAATATAAACCTGCTGCCGAAGGAGATAGCAATGCGCATCGTTTGTCTGGGCGGGGGCCCCGCAGGCTTGTATTTCTCGATCCTGATGAAGAAGGCCAATCCGGCCAGCGACATTACCGTGATCGAACGCAATCAGGCGGACAGCACCTTCGGCTGGGGCATCGTGTTTTCCGACATGACCATGGACGGCTTTCGCGCGGACGATCCCCAGGTGGTCGCCGAGATCGAGCGCAATTTCCATCACTGGGACGACGTCGACGTCTTTTTCAAGGGTCGGCGCATGGTATCCGGGGGCCACGGCTTCTGCGGCATCGGGCGCCTGAAGCTGCTGCAGATCTTCCAGGCCCGCGCCCGGGAACTCGGCGTGAAGCTCAAGTTCGAGACCGAATTCAAGGATCCGGACGACTATTCACGTGAGTACGACCTGGTCATCGGCGCCGACGGCGTCAATTCGACCTCGCGCGCCAAATACGCCAGCCATTTCAACCCGCGCATCGACGCGCGCAAGTGTCGCTTCATCTGGCTCGGCGCCAAAAAGAAACTGAACGCCTTCACCTTTGCCTTCAAGGAGACTCCCTGGGGCTGGTTCAACCTGCACGCCTACCAGTTCAACGAGGAATGGGCGACCTTCATTGTCGAGACTCCGGAAGAGACCTGGCTCAAGGCCGGCATCGACAAGATGGACCCGGACCAGTCGATCGCCTTCTGCGAGGAACTCTTCGCCGATCTGCTCGGCGGCGCCCGCCTGATTTCGAACGCGCGCCACCTGCGCGGTTCGGCGGTGTGGCTGAAATTCAACCGCGTGCTCTGCGAGCGCTGGTTCAAGGACAACATCGTGCTGCTGGGCGATGCGGCGCACACGGCGCATTTCACCATCGGCTCCGGCACCAAACTGGCGATGGAAGATGCGCGAGCCCTGGTGAAGGTCTTGAACAGCAATGAAGGCGACGTGCCGAGCCGGCTGGCGCGTTACCAGTCCGAGCGCGAGATCGAGGCGCTCAAGCTGCAGAGCGCGGCACGCAACCGCATGACCTGGTTCGAGGAGGTCGATCGCTACGTCGGCATGGAGCCGGAACAGTTTGCCTTTGCCGTGCTCACCGGCAGCCAGCGCGTCGGCCACGCCAATCAGAAGCTGCGCGACCAGTCCTACACCGACGACTTCGACCGCTGGTTTGCCGCGAAGTGTGGCGTGCCGACCGCGCCCGGAGTTCCTCCCGTACCACCGATGTTCACGCCCTTCAGTTTGCGCGGCATGACACTGGCCAATCGCGTCGTGGTTTCGCCGATGTGCATGTATTCCGCGGAAGACGGCATGCCGACCGACTTCCACCTGGTCCACTACGGTAGTCGTGGCATGGGGGGTGCCGCGCTGATCGTCACGGAGATGACCTGTGTTGCGCCCGATGCGCGCATCACGCCGGGCTGCACCGGCATCTGGAACGATGCGCAGCAGGCGGCCTGGAAGCGCATCGTCGCCTACATCCACGCCAACGGCAACGCCAGGGTCTCGCTGCAGATCGGCCACGCCGGACGCAAGGGTTCCACCCGCCTGGCCTGGGATGCCATCGACCAGCCGCTGCAATCCGGTGGCTGGCCCGTGCTGGCACCCTCGCCTCTGCCCTACATTCCCGGCACTTCGCAGACGCCGAAGGCGATGGATCGCACCGACATGGATCGCATCAAGACCGAGTTTGTCGCCGCCACGCGCCGTGCCGCCAGCGCCGACTTTGACATGGTGGAATTCCATGCCGCCCACGGCTATTTGATGTCGTCCTTCATCTCGCCGCTGACCAACCGGCGCCGGGACGAGTACGGCGGCAGCCTTGAAAACCGCTGCCGCTATCCGCTGGAAGTGTTCCGCGCCATGCGCGAGGTCTGGCCGCAGGACAAGCCGATGTCGGTGCGCATATCGGCCCACGACTGGGTGCCCGGCGGCATCACGCCCGACGATTCGGTGGCCGTGGCCAGCCTGTTCAAGGCGGCGGGTGCCGACATCATCCACGTCTCGTCGGGCCAGGTCAGCAAGGAGGAGACGCCGGTCTACGGCCGCATGTTCCAGGTGCCGTTTTCCGATCAGATCCGCAACGAACTGCAGGTGCCGACCATCGCCGTCGGCAACATCTTCGAAGCCGACCACGTCAATACCATCATCGCTTCCGGCCGTGCCGACCTCTGTGCGCTGGCGCGACCGCATCTGGCCGACGCGGCATGGACGCTGCATGCCGCCGCCGCGCAGGGCTACAGGGAAATGCCGTGGCCGAAGCCGTATCTGGGCGGCAAGGTCCAGCTCGAACGCAATCTCGAGCGTGCAGCCCAGCTTGCGCTGAATGCGTAAGCGCCGGTTCAGGACCATCGACGAAAGCCGACCGAGGAGCGACGCATGAAACATCTTGCGGGAAAATCCCACCAGTTGCCGGGTAACCGGCAGGAACTTCAGACGTATCAGGCACGCCACTTCAGCTACCGCATGGAGGGCAGTGTGGCGCTGATCAGCCTCAACCGTCCGGAACGCAAGAATCCGCTGACCTTCGATTCCTACGCCGAGCTGCGCGACCTGTTCCGCAAGCTGGTCTACGCTGGCGACGTCAATGCCGTGGTGCTGAGTGGCGAGGGCGGCAACTTCTGTTCCGGCGGCGACGTACATGACATCATCGGCCCGCTGACCCAACTCGACATGCCGGGTCTGCTTGCCTTCACGCGCATGACGGGCGACGTGATCAAGGCCATGCGCGCCTGTCCGCAACCGGTGATTGCCGCCATCGACGGCATCTGCGCCGGGGCCGGCGCACTGCTGGCGCTGGGTTCCGACATGCGCCTGGGCACCGCGCGTTCGAAGACCGCCTTCCTGTTTTCGCGCGTCGGTCTCGCCGGTTGCGACATGGGCGCCTGCGCCATGCTGCCGCGCATGATCGGCCAGGGCCGCGCCAGCGAACTGCTGATGACAGGCCGCGCCATGGGCGGCGAGGAGGGCGAACGCTGGGGTTTCTTCAATCGCCTGTGCGAACCCGATGCCCTTCCCGCCGAGGCGCTGAAGCTGGCGCAGGATCTGGCGACCGGCCCGACCTTCGCCCACGCCATGACCAAGAAGATGCTGCAGCAGGAATGGAACATGGGTGTCGACGCGGCGATCGAAGCCGAAGCCCAGGCCCAGGCCATCTGCATGGCGACCAACGATTTCCATCGCGCCTACCATGCCTTCGTCGCCAAGCAGAAGCCGGTGTTCGAAGGAGACTGAACGTGACCGACACGAGCTACCTCGATTGGCCCTTCCTTGAGCCGCGCCATCGGGCCCTGGCACTTGAACTCGAACGCTGGGCGCGGGAGAACATCCACGACGCGCCACATGGGCGCGGGC
>CAZYTN010000259.1:0-3604 GCA_964650115.1 uncultured Sulfuritalea sp. | reverse complement strand
GGCGCCCACCAGGGCGTCGGGAAAGCGCATCAGCACCGCGACAAAGCCCCAGAAGTACTTGCCGTCCTCATTGTCGAGAAACACCGGCAGGCGGGCGACGGCCCCGTCGCCGCCCTGAAGCAGCTTGAACGGCCCGGCCAGGGTCAGGCGGCCGGTGTCGCGCGCGCGGAAAGCCTCCTTGTTGCGCGCCGGATCCTGCAGCAGGTTGTGGCCGATGGCCTGTTCGTTGCCGGCCAGCGGCACGACCTGCTGCATGATGCCGTCGGGCATCAGTTGCAGCGCGGCCACGCCCGGATAATAGGGCAGCAGTTCGCCGGCCACTTCGTTGAAATCCCGGATGCGGCCGTGGCCGTGCTTGACCAGCGCGGCGAGGGTATAAGTGACCGACATGCTGCGTTCGATCTGCTGCCGCAGCGCCTGGGCAGTGTGCTCGACCCGGCTCGCGACTTCGGTACGCTCGCGGTTCAGCCGGTGCTGTTCCAGATTCCAGATCAGCATGGCCGCCAAGGCGGCGGCGACCAGGAACATCATGATCGCCGCGAGCTGCGGTGGTGGCAAGCGCAGGCGGCCCCGGGCCGGCTTCCTCATCTCCAGTCCCCCGCCTCGCCGCGCGTCATTGCGCGCAGGGTGGTCAGGGCGGCCGGGTAATCGAAAGCGGCGATCTGTCGTTCGAGTTGCGGCGCCGCGGCGCCGAGGGCTGCCTGCAGCAGCGGCCGCTGCTCGGCGAACAGCACGCTCGCCGCCGTATCGTTGTGCGCCAGCAGGGCCTCAAGCTCGGCCAGCACCGTCCGCGCCCGCGCGGAAACCGCCGCCGCTGCGTCGCCCGCTGCGCCGCCGTTGCCAGCCGCCGCCGTCAGGCCTGCGAGCATGGCGTCCAGTGCGTTCTGCTCGGCCTGCAGGCTGTCCAGCAAGGCCGGCAGCGTCGGCGGCGCCTTGCCAGTGCGCAAAGCCAGCTCGATGGCCGTGGCGGCCGCCTGCAACGCGATGGCGCCGAGGCTGCCGGCCGCTCCCTTGAGCGCGTGCGCCCGCTGCCGGGCCGCATCGGCCCGGCCTGCGTCCAGGTCTTCACGCAGGCGCCGTGCATCCTCGCGATGGCTGGCGGCGAACTGGCGCAACAGGCCCAGATAGGCAGCTACATTGCCGCGCAACGCGGCCAGCCCGCGCGCCACGTCCAGTCCGCCGAACCCGGCCAGGGCCTGCGGCAGGACCGAGGCAATAGTCGGCGCCGGCGGCACGGCGACGCCACCGTCTCGCCGGCCCTCCGTAAGCTCCAAGCTTGGTGCGTCGGGGTGTTTCTCCTCCCCCTTGACGGGGGAGGGTCGGGAAGAGGGCGAACGGCCTTGCGCCAGCCACTGCAGCAAGGTCTGGTAGAGCGTCTCCGGCTCGACCGGCTTGGTGATGTAATCGTTCATCCCGGCTTCTTCGCAGGCCAGGCGATCTTCGTCGAAGGCATTTGCGGTCATCGCCAGGATCGGCGTTGTCTCCCGGCCCGGCAGGGCGCGGATGGCCCGCGTGGCTTCGAGGCCGTCCATGACCGGCATCTGCATGTCCATCAGGATCAGGTCGTAGTCCTGCACTTGCGCCTTGGCCAGCGCCTCGCGCCCGTCCGCCGCCGTATCCACCGTCAGCCCCACGCCGAACAGCATCTCCAGCGCCACTTCGCGGTTGATGGCATTGTCTTCGGCCAGCAGCAGCCGGGCCGTGCCGTAATCGCGCCGCAGCCTGTTCTCCGCTTGCTCGTCATCCGCGATCGGCGCGCTGGGCATGATGCCGTGACCGCGCTGCAGGCGGGCGGTGAACCAGAAGGTGCTGCCCTTCCCCGGCGTGCTGTCGGCGCCGACTTCGCCGTCCATCAGGGCGGCCAGTCGCCGCGTGATGGCCAGGCCGAGGCCGGTGCCGCCGTACTTGCGCGAAATCGAGGCATCGGCCTGCTCGAAGGCGCGAAACAGATGTCCCATTTCATCAGGGGCGATGCCGATGCCGTTGTCCTCGACTTCGAAGCGCACCAGGATCCGCTGGTCCTTTTCGTGCAGCAGCAGGGCGCGCAGGGTGATGGTGCCCTGCGCGGTAAACTTCACCGCGTTGGCGGCATAGTTGAGCAGTGCCTGGCGCAGCCGCATCGGGTCGCCGCGCAGCCATGGCGGCACGCCTTCGCGCTCGACCTCGATGCGCAAGCCCTTGTCGCGCGCCGACTGGCCGACGATGGAGACAACATTGTCGAGCACGGCGGACAGCGGGAAGTCGATGGTCTCCACCTGGACGCCGCCGGCTTCGATCCGCGACAGGTCGAGGATGTCGTTGATGATGGCCAGCAGATGCCGCCCGGCGCCGTCGATCTTGTCCAGCCGCTCGGCCTGCTCGGGTGTCGCATCGCCGCGCCGCATGATATGGGAGAGGCCGATGATGGCGTTCAGCGGCGTGCGGATTTCGTGGCTCATGTTGGCGAGGAAGGAGCTCTTGGCCTGGTTCGCCGCGTCGGCCTGCTGCCGCGCCGCGCTCAGTTCCGCCGTGCGCTGGATCACCAGTTCTTCGAGATGATGCCGGTGCCGGTCCAGTTCGCTGCCGAGGCGCTTTCGCTCGGTGATGTCTTCCTTCACCGCGACGTAATGCGTGATGCGCCCGTCGGGCTGGCGCAAGGGCGTGATGATGACGAATTCGACATACTCGCCGCCGTCCTTGCGCTTGTTGCAGAACTCGCCCTTCCATGGCCGTCCCTGGGTCAATTCCCGCCACATGGCGGCATGGGTCTCGGGCGGGGTCTTGCCGGATTGGAGCATGCGCGGGTTCTGGCCGATTGCCTCCTCGCGGCTGTAGCCCGTCGCCCGGACGAAGGCCTCGTTGACGTACTCGATTTCGGCGTCGAGGTTGGCGATGACGATGCTTTCCGGACTTTGCTCCACCGCCAGCGAGAGCTTACGCAACTGATCCTCGGCCGTTCTGCGCTCGGTAACGTCGCGCGCAATGCCCTGGTAACCGGTCACCTTGCCATTTGCGTCGCGCAACGCCACGGCGCGTGCCGCGTGCCAGCGCAGCGGACCTTGGCGCGCTCCGATCCGGTATTCGATGCTGACCGGCTTGTCCGTGGCGTCTGCCGCGTCGAGCCGTTGCCGGCAGATGGCGACATCGTCGGGATTGAGGTAGGTCGCGATCGGTTTGCCGATGGCCTCGGCGACCGGTATGCCGACGAAACCCTCCCAGTTCGGCGAGATATAGGTGATGACGCCGTCCGGAGCCAGTTCGAAGATGATGTCGCTGGCATTTTCGATGAAGCCGCGGAAGCGTTCCTCGCTCGCGCGCAGGGCGGCATCGGCGGCTTTGCGCGCCGCCTCCCGGGCAAAGTTGTCGAGGGCGAAACTGATGTCCAGCCCGAGTTCGGACATCAGCGTGCGTATTTCCTCGTCGAAGACGTTTGCGTCCGCGGCGTACAAGGTCAGGGCGCCGACCGCCACGCCGTTGCGGCACAGCGGCAGCGCGGCCGAGGCGATCCAGCCGGAGGGCGCGCTGCGCTCATGCCAGGGCGCGGTGCGCGGATCCTTGCAAAAATCCTCGATCCAGACCGGCCGGTTTTCGCGAATCGCCGTGCCCGTCGCGCCCTGTCCATAGG
>CAZYTN010000258.1:0-3604 GCA_964650115.1 uncultured Sulfuritalea sp. | reverse complement strand
TTGCTGGATGCAGGCTACCCTGTGGTGATGTCATGAATTACGGAAGTCTCAATAACTTTAACGCTTTGGGTAAAAAGTCGGCGCCGGCGGTACGGCGATCCCCTTCCGGTACCTGCCTGTCGGCGTCCGTGAAGAAATCTACGGCGCGCGCCGCAGCAGGTCCTGCACGGTCGTCAGGGCGGCCGGGAAGGCGAAGGCATCGATCTGCCGCCCAAGCTGCATGGCCGCCGCGCCATGCGTCGCCAGCAGCAGCGGCCGGTGGGCCTCGAACAGCTCGCCCGCCGCGGTATCGTCGCTGGCCAGCAGCGGCTCCAGTTGCATCAGCACCGTCCGCGCCCGGTCCGGATCGGGCGCTCCCTCGTCCGCCGTGGTCGCCGCATCGGGCAAGCGCGCGAGGACCGCGTCCAGTGCGTCCTGCTCTGCCTGAAGTTGCAGCAGCAAAGCGGGCAGCGTCGCGGACGGATCGGCGTTGCGCAGCGCGCGCTCGATGGCCGCCGCGGCGTCCTGGATGCGCGTCGCGCCCAGGCTGCCGGCCGCCCCCTTGAGCGCGTGCGTCCGATGCCTGAGCGCATCGTGGCGCCCGGCGGCAAGATCGTCCCGCATGCACCGAGTATCGTCGCGGTGGTCGGTGGCGAGCTGGCGCAACAGGCGCAGATAGGCCGCCACATTGCCGCGCAGCGCGGCCAGCCCGCGCGTCGTATCCAGCCCGGCGAACCCGGCCAGGGAATGCGGCAGGTCCGAGGCAATAGTCGGCACGGCGACGCCACCCTCTCCCCGGCCCTCCCCGGTCAAGGGGGATGGAGAAAAAGCCGCTCTCCCCTGGCGCGAGAGGGGCCGGGGAGAGGGTGAACGGCCTTGCGCCAGCCACAGCAGCAGGGTCTGGTAGAGCACGTCGGGCTCCACCGGCTTGGTGATGAAGTCGTTCATGCCGGCTTCCTTGCAGGCCAGGCGATCCTCGTCGAAGACATTGGCCGTCATCGCCAGGATCGGCGTCGTCTCCCGCTCCGGCAGGGCGCGAATGGCGCGGGTGGCTTCGAGGCCGTCCATGTCCGGCATCTGCATGTCCATCAGGATCAGGTCGTAGGCCTGCACTTGCGCCCTGGCCAGAGCCTCGCGGCCGTTTTCCGCGGTGTCTACCGCCAAGCCCGCGGCGTAAAGCACCTCGAGGGCCACTTCGCGATTGATGGCGTTGTCTTCCACCAGCAGGACCCGCGCATCACCGTGACAGCGACGCAATTGCGTTCTTGCATCTGTCGTGTCCAATGTCGCCGGCACGGCGGGCATGATGCCGTGACCGCGTTGCAGGCGGGCGGTGAACCAGAAGGTGCTGCCCTTTCCCGGCGTGCTGTCGGCGCCGACTTCTCCGCCCATGAGTTCGGCCAGTCGCCGCGTGATGACCAGCCCGAGGCCGGTGCCGCCATACCTGCGCGTGATCGAGGCGTCGGCCTGCTCGAAGGCGTGGAACAGCCGGCGCATCTGCTCGGGAGCGATGCCGACGCCGCTGTCTTCGACTTCGAAACGCACCAGGATGTCGTCGCCTCGTTCATGCAGCAGGATGGCGCGCAAGGCGATGGTGCCACGCTCGGTGAACTTGACGGCGTTGCCGGCATAGTTGAGCAGCGCCTGGCGCAGCCGCGTTGCATCGCCATGCAGCCACGGCGGAACGTCGCCGGCCTCCACGTCGATCCGCAATCCCTTGGCCTGAGCCGCCGTCCCGATGATCGAGGCGACACTGTCGAGGATGGCGCCCAGATTGAATTCGTCGCCTTCCAGTTGCAATTGTCCGGCCTCGATCCTGGACAGGTCGAGAATATCGTTGATGATCGCCAGCAGGTGCCGTCCGGCGCTTTCGACCTTGTCCAGCCGGGCGATCAGGCCGGGGTTGGTTTCGGCCTTGCGTACCAGGTGGGTCAGGCCCAGGATGGCATTCATCGGCGTGCGGATCTCGTGGCTCATGTTGGCCAGGAAGTTGCTCTTCGCGACGTTGGCGGCCTCGGCCTGCACGCGCGCCGCGGTGAGTTCCACCGTGCGCTCCTGGACCAGGCCTTCCAGATGGTGCCGATGCGCATCCAGTTCCGCGCCGAGGCGCAGCCTCTCGGTGATGTCGATGAAGGTGCAGATCGCACCGACCACCTGGCCATGGTTCACGACGGGATTCGACCAGTACTCGACCGGGATCGCCGTGCCGTTGCTGTGCCAGAACACCTCATCCGACACATGGGTCGGTTCGCCAACCAGGAAGGCGCGGTACATCCAGCATTCGCTCGCCGGATAAGGGCTGCCATCGGCGTGGGAGTGATGAATGAGTGTGTGGATGTGCTTGCCGAGCACCTCGGCGGCGTCGGCGTAGCCCATGATTTCGAGGAAGGCGCGATTGACGAAACTGCAATTGCCCTGGGTGTCCACCCCGTAGGCGCCTTCGGTCATGGAATCGAGCAGGCGTTGCAGGCTCTCGCGCGAATCGCGCAAGGTCATCTCGGATTGTTTGCGCTCGGTGATATCGACCATGATGCCGGTGAAGAAGCGGCCCTGATCCGTCGTCCATTGCGCCACCGAGACCTCCAGCGGGAATTCGCCGCCGTCCTTGCGCTGCCCGGACACTTCGACGGCTTTTCCGCCGAGGCACGGCGCGCCGTCGGCCAGGCGTCGCCGCACGCCGGCCAGATGCCTTTGCTGGAAGCGCTGCGGAATGATGCGCGTCAGCGGCTGTCCTGCGATCTCGGCCGCGGTGTAACCGAACAACCGCTCCGCCGCCGGGTTCCAGCCGACCACGCTACCGGTGCTGTCGATCGTGACGATGGCGCTGCCGGCGCTCTCGGTCACCGCCCGGTAGCGCCCCTCGTTGGCGCGCAGCGTCTGCTCCGCCTGCCGGGCGTGCGTGATGTCGCGGGCGAGGAGAATGCAGCGCGGCGCCTCCCCGGCGGCGGTTTCCTTGCGCGCAATCGACGCCTCGTACCAGCGCGCGCCCTGCGGCAGCGGCACCTGATACTGGATGGCGGATGCAGATCCGCTGGCCAGCGTCTCGCGCAAGCCGGCCTCGAGCAGGGGCCGGCTATCCTCGGCAAGGAAAGCGGACAGCAAGCGGCCAAGAAACTCCTCGGGCGCCACCAGCAGTTGCTCGGTACGCGAGGAATGGAAGCCGAGAATTCGTCCGTCCGCCCCGAGTTCGAACATCAGGTCGGGAATCGCCGCCAGGGTGGCCTGCAACTGGTTTTGCGTGGCGAGGATTTCCGCCGTGCGCTCGGCCACCTCGGTTTCGAGCTGCAGTTCATGCGCCCGTGATTCCACCAGCAGTTTTGCCAGCAGCGCCAGCAGCAGGCTGAAACCCAGGCCCAGCACCGCATTCAGCGCCAGGCCGAGGGGGTCGCCCCAGCCCGCCGTGGGCGTGGCGCTGAGGGTCCAGTTGCCATGGGCCAGGTCGAGCACGGCGTGCACCGGGTCGATCAGCGTAGCGGACCCGGAAGCGGCAATGACCTGTTTTTGCCGGGTCTCCGGATCGACGCGCCAGAGCTTGTAATCGATGCCGGCCGCCGTCAGGTTCTGCAGGCCGGCGCCCACCAGGGCGTCGGGAAAGCGCATCAGCACCGCGACAAAGCCCCAGAAG
>CAZYTN010000257.1:0-3610 GCA_964650115.1 uncultured Sulfuritalea sp. | reverse complement strand
GGTGCCAAGCATGCTGCCGCCGTGATCAAGCTGATCGTGACCCGGTTGCGCCAGGCGTGGCCGATGGTACGGATCATCGTTCGCGGCGATTCGGGCTTCTGCCGGCAACGGCTGATTCGCTGGTGCGAACGCCATGCCGTGGGCTACGTGATCGGGATGGCGAGGAACGCCCGCCTGCAGCGCCACGTGGCGGACTGGGAGCGTCTCATGGAACAGGCGTACGAGGAGACCCGGATCAAGCAGCGGCTGATCCGGCAGTTCTCATACGCCGCCAAGAGCTGGGATCGCGAGCGGCGCCTGATCACCCGTCTGGAGTTTGGTGCCCAAGGCACCAATCCCCGCTTCATCGTCACCAATCTCGACCGGCCTGCCGAGGAACTTTACGACGACCTGTACTGCCAGCGCGGCGAGGCCGAGAACCGGATCAAGGAAACCCAACTCGATCTGTTCGGCACGCGCGCCAGTTGCCGTACCTTCCTGGCCAACTGGTTGCGCATCCTCTTCTCGGCGCTGGCCTATACCCTGATGCAACGCCTGCGGGAACTGGCTCTGGCCACGACGGAACTGGCCAAGGCAACGGCGGCGACGATCCGCGTCCGCTTGCTCAAGATCGGGGCTGCCATGGTGCGCAACACCCGTCGCATTCGCATCTTGCTGGCCTCTCACCATCCATTGCGCGACCTCTACTTCGTTGCGGTCAACGCGCTGGCTTCTCCATAGACTCCGCTGAGTGCGTCCCCGACATGTTGAGCTTCGGGGGTTGGGGGAAGTCCGTCCAGAATTCGCCTATTTGATCAAAATTTGATCAAACGCCCCCGCTGGCATTACCATCAACCCGTTCGGCATATCTCCGCGACCAAATCATAGGGTCCGATGAAATATCCGGGCTAGGCGGCTTCTGTCGTCGTGTCGCCAGCGCCGACTTTTTTATGGTCTGCCGCCGGGCCGCCCCAAGGCAGACCCGTCAAAAGCCCGCGAGCGCAGCGAGCCGTGGTCACCCCTTCTCCTGGAGAAGGGGCTGGGGGAAAAGTCGTTTATTCCTCGACCGCCTGCCACTCGCCGTGGCGCAGCGCCTGGAGCGGACGGAAGCGGGCCTTGTAGGCCATCTTGCGGCTGTCGCGGATCCAGTAGCCGAGATACAGCCAGGGCAGGCCGACATGCTGGCATTGGGCGATCTGCCAAAGGATGGCGAAGGTGCCATAGCTGGCATTCGTTACGTCGGGATCGTAAAAGGTATAGACCGATGAGAGTCCGTCGGCCAGCACGTCAATGATGCTGACCACGCGCAGCACGCCGTTTTCGCGGAATTCGACGAGCCGGCTGTCGACATGGGTCTGCAGCAGGAAGTGGGCGTACTGGTCGCGGCTGTCCTGATCCATGCCGCCGCCGGAATGCCGCGCGGCCTGATAGTGCTGGTAGAGCTGATAGTGCTCTTCGCGAAATGTCAGGCTGCATTCGCGCACCGTGAGTGCGGCGTGCTGGGCCAGCGCGCGGCGCTGGCTGCGACTGGGCACGAAAGCCTCCACGTCGAGCCGCACCGGCTGGCACTCGCGGCAGGCATCGCAATAGGGACGATAGGTGAACACGCCGCTGCGGCGAAACCCGGCGCGTACCAGTTCGCTGTAGGTGGCATTGTCGATCAGGTGGGTCGGCGTCGCCACCTGGGAACGGGCGATGCGCCCCGGCAGGTAGGAACAGCCGTAAGGCGCCGTCGCATAGAACTGCAGCAGCGGAAACGGCGGCAGGTCGCGCAGATGCGTCATGCTTGTCGCCTGAAATGGCCGTCGATGGTAGTTGCCGGCCAGTGATCCGGCGCATCGCCGCGCAGGCAAAGTCGCTCCAGCCGCGTGGCAAAGTCGCGGCGGGGAATCGGTCTGGCACCGAGCGAGGCGAGGTGAGCGGTTTCCATCTGGCAGTCGATTATGCCGAATCCGCGCCGCTTGAGGTGAGCGCACAAATGCGCAAGCGCAACTTTCGATGCGTCGCGCACATGGCTGAACATCGATTCGCCGTAAAAAACCTGCCCCAGCGCGACGCCGTAAAGGCCGCCGGCTAGCTTGCCGGCTATCCATGTTTCCACGCTGTGCGCGTAGCCCAGCCGGTGTAGTTCGCGATAGGCTTGCTGCATTTCAGCGGTGATCCAGGTGCCGGCCTGGCCGTTTCGCGGCGTGCTGGCGCAGGCATGGATAACATCGCCGAAGGCCGTATCGAGACGTACTTCGTAGTCGGCATTGCGCAGGGTTTTCGCCAGCGACCTGGATATCTTCAATTCGTGCGGAAGCAGCACCATGCGCGGATCGGGGCTCCACCAGAGGATGGGTTCGCCGACGGAATACCAGGGAAAGATGCCGCGTCGGTAGGCGGCGAGGAGGCGCTGCGGATTCAGGTCGCCGCCTGCGGCGAGCAGGCCGTTCGGTTCAACCAGCGCCTTGTCGAGCGGCGGGAATACGGGTACTTCGGCAAGCCAGGGAATCATTGGCCCTGGGTGAAGGTGACGACGTGGTCGACGTCGAGGCGGATGCCGATTTTCTCGCCGATGGCATGGTTGTGGTGCGAAGGCACCAGCGACAGCACCTGAGCGCCCGAGGCGAGGCGCAGCGTGTAAAGGAATTCCGCACCGCGAAAGGCCTTGGCCACGACTTCGGCCTTGACCTCGCTGGTATCGTCGTGGATCACGTCGTCGGGACGCAGCAGTACATCGAGCCGGCAGCTGCGCTGGCACTCGAAGCAACTCGAAGCGCAATCCATCGGCACTTCGGAGTCGAGCCGGCCGAGTTCAACCTCGACGACCCTTGGCGACAGCACCTCGCCGGGCAGGAACACGCCCTGTCCAATGAAGTCGGCAACGTGGCGCGTGGCGGGGCGGTGATAGAGGTTGTAGGGCGTATCCCATTGCTCGATGCGACCCTCGCGCATGATGCCGACCATGTCGGCAACGGCAAAGGCTTCGTTCTGGTCGTGGGTGACGAGGATCGCCGCCATGCCGGCGCGCTTGAGGATGTCGCGCACTTCGAGCGACAGGCGCTCGCGCAGTTCGACGTCGAGGTTGGAGAAGGGCTCGTCGAGCAGCAGCAGGTGCGGTTGCGGCGCCAGGGCGCGGGCCAGCGCCACGCGCTGCTGCTGGCCGCCGGAAAGCTCATGCGGATAGCGCTCGCCGCGACCGGCGAGTCCGATCAATTCCAGTAATTCGTCGATGCGTTGCCGTCTCGCCGGCGCCGACTTTCCACGCAGGCCGAAGCCGATGTTGTCGGCAATCGACAAATGCGGGAACAGGGCGTAGTCCTGAAACACCATGCCGATGCGTCTCGTTTCGGCGGGTACCTGGGTCCTTTCGTTGGCGATGGTCACGCCGTTGAGGCGGATGCTGCCGGCTGAAGGTGCCTCGAAACCGGCGATCAGCCGCAGCATGGTGGTCTTGCCGCAGCCCGAAGATCCCAGCAGGCAGGCAATTTCGCCCTGCGCCAGATTGAAGGACAGATCGCGCACCACGGCCTGCTTGCCATAGGCATGACTGACACGGTCTACTTCGAGCAAGGACATGATCGGTGCGTAGATAGCGGCTTGTGGAGAATGAGTCTCAATTATAATCGGCTGGCCGTGGCCCGCCCAT
>CAZYTN010000256.1:0-3618 GCA_964650115.1 uncultured Sulfuritalea sp. | reverse complement strand
AGCTGAAAGCCGATGTCGCGCGCAGGCAGATCGAGCGCGCCGGTGACGTACCACCACTCGGTGCGGAATTCCGGGTGGGCGCCGTGGTCGCGCGGGAAGGTCAGGCGCGTGGCGCGGCTGGCCGCCGGGTAGGTCACGGCGGGCTGTTTTGCTGCCGTGAATGCCGGCAGCAGCAGCGATGCAAGGAGGAAGCTGCGGCGTCGCATCGCTGTCGACTATTGCGCGCCGGCCAGAACCTGGGCCGCCGGCAGGCGGGTGGCCTGGCGTGCGGCGAAGCGGCTGGCAATGACGCCGGCAGCCAGCGTCAGCGCCGCGCCGGGCAGCACCTGCAGCCAGGGAATCCGCAGGTCCATGCGCCAGTGGAAGGCCTGCGGGTTGACCACGTGGGTCAGTATGGCGCCCACCGCGAGGCCGCAGACCAGGCCGACCAGGAGGCCGATGGCGGCGATCAGCGCGCCTTCGAAGACCACGGCGCGGGTCAGCATGGCGCGATCGAAGCCCAGCGCGGAGAGGGTCGCCAGTTCCCGCGCGCGCAGCCAGACGCTGGCGGCCAGCGTCACCGCCAGGCCGAAGAGGCCGATCACCATGGCGGCGGCTTCCAGCGCATAGGTGACGGCAAAGCTCTTGTCGAAAATGGTGAGGCTCAGTTGGCGGATCTCGCCGGCTTCCGCGGTTTCGATGCCGAACTTCGTTGCTTCGCGCGCGAGCCAGTCGCGGGCGGCCGCGTCGCCGTCCTGGCGCGGCCAGAGGGCCAGTTCGGTGGCCTCGAAGCTGCCGCCCAGCGCGCGATAGTCCAGGCTGCCGATGACCACCGCGCCGAACTGGCGCGCGTAGTCGCGCCAGACGCCGCCGACGAAGACCTCGACCTCGCGCCCGAGTAGCGGCAGGCGCAGGGTCTGGCCGGGTTGCAGGCGATACAGTTCCCGCATCGGTTCGCTGATCCAGACCGGAATGCTTCCCGCCGGCGCGGCGACGACCTGACCGGTGAAGGGCAGGCGCGCGCCCGGATCGGCGCGGTCCAGTTCGCGTACCAGCATGGCCACCGGCGGCCGCCGCGGATCGAGGTTCAGCGCGCCGGCGGCCATGCGTTCGATACGGGCGAAGGGCGCGTCGGGCCGTTCCAGCGCGGCGAGCAGTTGCGCCGGCAGCGGCACGCCCTTGCTGCGCACGTAATACGGCGCCGGCAGCACCACGTCCAGCCACTGGTCGAGCGCGACGCGAAAGCTGGACACCATGGTAACCATGCTCACCGTCAGCGCGAAGCTGACGATCAGGCCGCTGGCGGCGACCTGCGCCATCAGCGGCGCCTGGATCACGTTCTGCACGGCGACGCGCTGCGCGGCCGGCAGTTCGCGGCGGGCCCAGGTGCCGAATGCCAGTTGCGTGACCAGCGGCGCCACGGCGATGCCCAGCACCAGCACCAGTGCGATCGCGGCGTAGCCGGCCAGCGGCAGCTCGAAGATCGCCGGCAAGCGCGTCAGCGCCAGCGCGGCGCCGGCGATCAGGGCGAGCGCCAGCACCTTGCCGGCGCGCGCCCGTGGCGCGTCGTCGCGGGCGGCGGGCTGGCGTTGCGCGAAGCCGGTCTTCAGCGCCTGCGCCAGCGGCTGCACACGATTGAGCCAGGCGGGGTAGAGCGCGCCGCCCAGACTGGCGGCGCAGCCCAGCGCAAGAAAGCCCAGCGCGGGTAGCAGTTCGGGCACGATCGCCGGCGTGCCGCTGGAGAAGAAACCGCCGCCGAGGTCGCCGCCCATGAGCCGGGTGAATGCCACGGCCATGGCCCAGCCCAGCGCGAGGCCGATCACGGCGCCGGGCACGCCGATCGCCAGGCCTTCGAACAGCACCTGCAAGAGGCGCATGCGCGGCGAAAGTCCGAGCACGCCGAGCAGGGCGAACTGGGTCGAGCGCTGCGCCACGGCGCTGAGTTGAGTGGCGAAGACGAGGAAGCCGCCGGTGAGCAGGGCGACCAGCGCCAGCACGTTGAGGTTGACGCGATAGGCGCGCGAGATGTTGGACAGTCGCGCCTGGTTGTCGGCCGCGTCGCGCAGGGCAAGGCCGGGCGGCAGGCGGCGGGACGAAGTTTCCAGCCAGTGGCCGAGCCGGATTCCGGGTGCGAGGCGGATGCGCCCTTCGCTGACGGCATCCGTCGGGCCGAAGTGCGCCTGCACGCGGGCGATGTCGGCTACCAGCAACAGGTCGTCGGGCCGCGCGGCGGGCAGGTCGCCGGCGATGCGCGTGGACCAGCTTGCGTCGCCGCGAGCCACCGTTACGCCGGCGCCGACTTTCAGTTGCAGGCGGGCCAGCAGCGCCGGCGAGGCATACACGCCGTCCTCGAAGATGCCGCCGCCGGCAATCGAGGCGCCCTGGCGCGGCAGCAGGTCAGGCATCAGCAGGCCGGCGCTGAAGACATCGAGACCGATCAGCCGCACGGCCCGTTCGCCGATACGCACGCGGGTTTCGATCACGGGTGCCATGAGCGCCACGGTTTCATCGCGGGCGAATTCGTTGATCAGCGCCAGCGGCACGCGGCCGGCGCTGTCCTGCGGGGCGATCACGGCGTCGGGTTCGCCCTGCACGCTTTTCATGGCCTGCGAAAAATCCGCCAGCGCGGCGTCGTTGATCAGGTGGATGGCGTAGCCGAGCGCGACGCCGAGGGCGATGGCGAGCATGGACAGGGCGGTGGCGGTGCGCCGCGCCAGGAACTGGGCGCGGATCAGCCACCAGCTCAGTTGCCAACCCGGGCGCTTCATTGCAGGCCGTCCGGGGTCAGCGTCAGGATGCGGTCGCAGCTCTGCGCGACGTGCTGCGAATGGGTGACGATCAGCGCGCTGGCGTGTTCCTCGCGCACGCGTTCGAGCAGCAGGGCGAGTATCTCGTCGGCGGTGCGCGGATCGAGGTTGCCGGTCGGCTCGTCGGCGAGGATCAAGGCCGGCCGGTGCACCAGCGCCCGCGCAATCGCCACGCGCTGCAGTTCGCCGCCCGACAGCGTCCCCGGCCAGCGCGGCCCGAAGCCGGGCAGACCGACGCGGGCAAGCAGGGTGTCGATGCGCGCGGCATGCTCGCGCGCCGCGATGCCGCAAAGCAGCAGCGGCACGGCGATGTTCTGCGCCACGCTCAGCGTGGGCAGGACATGGAAGGCCTGGAAGACGAAGCCTATGGTCGCGGCGCGCAGCGCAGCGCGCGCGGCTTCGTCGAGGCGGACGATGTTGCAGGCTTGCGGGCCGACCAGGATGGCGCCGGTATCGGCCGGCTCCAGCCCGGCGATGCAATTGAGCAGGGTGCTCTTGCCGACCCCCGATTCGCCGACCAGGGCGACGATCTCGCCGGCCGCGACGGCAAAGCCGAGCCCGCTGAACACCGGCCGCAGGGCATTGAGGTGGCGCTTCGACAGATTGGCGATGCTCAGCATGGCGGCTTACGGGCGGCACCGCAGAGCAAGGCATCCCGCGGCGACGGCATAGACATCAGATCGCCGCCGGGCTTTGCTTGCTTTTCGGCTTGTTTCGCCGCTGTTCATCGCGCATGCACTTTTTCAGATCCTTGCCGGTCTTGCCCTTGCAGACTTCCCTGGCTTTCTGCGCGGCTTCGCAGTCCCGCGGGTTCTTCGACTTGCTGCAATCG
>CAZYTN010000255.1:712-3650 GCA_964650115.1 uncultured Sulfuritalea sp. | reverse complement strand
TCGACGCTCCGGCGCAAGAGATCGCGGACCTCTACAAGCAACGCTGGCAGATCGAATTGTTCTTCCGCTGGGTCAAGCAGACCCTGCGCATCAAGCGCTTCATCGGCATCTCCGAAAACGCGGTCCGCATTCAGATCGCCGTCGCCTTGATCGCCTTCCTCATCCTGCGCCTGGCCCAGGCCGCGCAAAAAACCGTGCACAGCCCGCTCGACTTCGCCCGGCTCGTCCGCGCCAACCTCATGCACAGGCGTCCGATCGACAGACTGCTCGAACCGCTCCAGCCGATCTGGATAAACCCAAACCAGTTGAGCTTCGGACTATACTTCCCATGAACCGGACAGCCGTGGGCTCGTCCCGGCCATCCACGTCTTGCTTTTCTTGCCGAGGGAATTTCAAGCCGTGGATGCCCGCGACAAGCGCACGGCTGTCCGGTTCGATTTTGGTGGACAGGGTACATGGCGTGGATTCTCTTGCGTTTCGAGCGTTTCGCCGCGTTCGAGACACGAAGAGAGGACCACGCCATGCTGCACCAGAATAGCGTATTTCACAGTCTCTTGAAGCATGTGCCTTGGGATGAGTTTGATCGCGCCGTCGAGCGGCACGGCGCCGATCGATTGGCGCGCAAACTGGACGCCAAGCGGCACTTCATCGCGTTGCTGTTCGGCCAATTGAGCGGCGCCGCGAGCCTGCGGGAGATCGTGACCGGGATGGCGAGCCACGCGACGCGGCTCTATCACCTGGGCGCCGCGCCGGTGAAGCGCTCGACGGTGTCGGATGCCAATACGCAGCGGCCGTGGCAGGTGTTCAGCGAGCTGTTCGCGGCGATGCTGCCGCAAGCGCATCGCGGCCTGCGGCGGAAGAGCGCGGATGCGGTCCGGCTCATCGATTCCACCAGCGTGCGGCTCTCCAGCCTGAGCAAGGAGTGGGCGACGTTCTCGGCCGACGTGTTCGGGGCCAAGGCCCACATCGTCTACGACCCGCAGGCCGATCGGCCGGTGTACTTCGCGGTGACGCGGTCCAACGTCAACGACATCACGGCGGCCAAGGTCATGCCGATCGAGGCGGGCGTGACCTATGTCTACGATCTCGGCTATTACGATTATGCCTGGTGGGCGCGGCTCGACGCGGCCGGCTGCCGCTTCGTGACGCGGCTGAAGAAGAACACGCCGCTCACCGTGCTGCGCGAGCGGCGCGTCCCCGAGGACAGCAACATCGTCAGCGACTGCATCGGTCATCTGCCGGAGCGGCTCGCCGCCAGCCGCAGAAACCCGCTGCAGGTGCCGGTGCGGGAGATACGGGTGATCATCGACACCGGCAAGATGCTGCGCATCGTCACCAATGATCTCGACGCTCCGGCGCAAGAGATCGCGGACCTCTACAAGCAACGCTGGCAGATCGAGATCGACCAGTCATGGCGACTCTCAAAACTCTCCTGTGGGAGATGGGGTAGGCGTGGAGCGTTGCGGTGGCCGCCGCCGCCACGGCATCGGGGTTGCGAGGATCGCTTTCAGAGCCGCGATTTCAGCCGCATCGGCGTGGATAAGTTTGACATGCGCTGCACCGACCTGGACAAGGCGGCTGCGTAGCCGGCCTTGCTGAACCCATGTGTAGAGCGTGGGCTCACGCATTCCGAGGTGATCTGCCAATTGGCGGATCGTCCATTCATCGGTCTGGCGTGGGAGTTCCCGCTTGCGTCGCCGGTGTCCGGGCGCGGCAAGGCCTGCTTTGGCGACGAGTTTGCGCACCATCTGAGCGTTGAACGTATCGCACCGCTTGGCTGGCCGCCAGCCTTCTCGGTTGAGAACCGCAGCGACGTCTGCCGCGACAAGCCCTTCACGACGGAGTTCGCCAACTCGCGCCAAGAGAGCCTTGTAGGTGCTGAGTTGGTCCAAGCGGGCAACGGGTCGGATCAGCTGATGTGCGGTTCGATTACCGCCGTGCCAGTGGCATTCGACGCGCACCTGCTCGCTGCCGCCGATGACTTCGACCAGAACTCGCTCGAGCAGCAGACGGACGATGGTCTGACGTTCTTCCTGGGTCGCCGCGTGCCAGAGCGCTGGCACGTCCGTCGCCAATAGCTGGATCGCGGCGATCTCGGCTGGGCTCAAGGGCTGCGGCTGCTCGCGCCGGAAGCTCTCATGCTCGCCCTCGAGACGCATCTGGCCGGCCAGGGCTTGTTCCCACTGGCGCTCGAGCGTGCGCGCCACCAGGCGATTCTCAGGCTCGACGGCGTCGTATTGCCGGCGGGCCCGCTCGGTCTGGTAGCGGGCACGTTCAAGGCGGTGCTGCCATTGTCGTTCGAGGGCCTCTCGTTCGCACGCAAGGTCGCTGGCAGCCCGCACGCTCGCCTCCAGCGCGGCCGGCTCCAGCGCTTGCAGCACAAGTCGCGTCACCAGCGAATCAAGCGGGGCAGCCTTGAGCGTCTGACACACCGGCTCGGCGTAATCACAGGCCATACGGATGCAGGCGTAACGGGCAAGCGCTCCATTGTTGTTGTATTGCGCCACCATGCGCAGGCCGCAGCGACCACAGATCAACATCCCGGACAGCAATGCTTGCCCGGCGCGCGCCACTCCGGTGAGAGCTGCTTTGTTCGATCTCAGCTGCAACTGATTGTGTTGATATTGCTCCCAACTGCTGTAGGCCGGCAGTCGGTCTGGAAGGAAAACGTCAACGTCCTCGAGACGGAAGGAGCGGCGACCGGTGCCAGGGCGCCCCGCCTTCTGCCGCCGGCGCTCGGTCGCTCGTGCGCCATACACATAGACGCCAGCGTCGCTCGGATCGGGGAGCAAACCACGGTCAGCGTGTCATTGAAGGTCGTGTTGCCGCCGGCGGCCGGCGCCCAACTGGTGGTGGTGCCGGTCACGATGACGACATTGGTTCGGTTGGCGGTGAGGGGCAGGCCCCGGCGAGGCAGGCGGCGTTGTACGCCGGTCTT
>CAZYTN010000255.1:0-702 GCA_964650115.1 uncultured Sulfuritalea sp. | reverse complement strand
TTTTCTGCCGCCGGGGATCGGTCGATCTTGCGCCATACACATAGACGCCAGCGTAGATCGGATTGGTAAGCAGATTGTACAGCGAGACGCGGTTGACGCGATGCCACTCCAGCGCGCCCTTGCGTGGTCCACCGGGTACCCGAACCGGCATGCGGATGCCATGGTCGACCAAATATCGCATAACCTTCCCGCCCGTCCGGAACCGCTCAAACAGGTCGAACACCAGGCGGATCGTCGCTTGTGCTTGTTCGTCGGGATCGAATGCGACCTCGCCCGAAGGGCGGCGGGCATAGCCCATTGGAACTGGCTTGCCCAGCTCGCCGCGCCGTGCCTTCGCCCGCTTGCCTTCCAGCATTCGCGCCTTCAGGATGTGCAGCTCCGCCTCCGACATCGTCCCCTTCAACCCGAGCAGCAGACGGTCGTTGTAGCTCGCCGGATCATACACCCCGTCGGCATCGGCGATCAGCGTGTCGAACAGCGCGCAGATCTCCAGCAACTGGTGCCAGTCGCGACAGGAGCGCGCCAAGCGCGACATCTCCACGCCCAGCACGAGTCCGACATGGCCCAGTCCAACCTCGGCGACCAGCCGTTGAAAGCCGAAACGGCCTTCAATGCTCGCGCCCGACCGCCCGAGATCATCGTCGATGACGACGATGCTCTCACGCGCCCAGCCGAACTGGAAGGCCCGGTCGACCAGGGCGT
>CAZYTN010000254.1:0-3678 GCA_964650115.1 uncultured Sulfuritalea sp. | reverse complement strand
TGCGCTTCGACGACACCAATCCGGAAAAGGAAGAGCAGGAGTACGTCGATTCCATCATCGACGCCGTGCATTGGCTGGGCTTCAGCTGGGAAACCGCGGGCGCGACCAATCTGTACCTCGCCTCCGACTACTTCCAGTGGATGTACGACTTCGCCGAGAAGCTGATCGAGGCCGGCCACGCCTACGTCGATTCGCAGACAGCCGACGAGATGCGCGTCAGCCGCGGCACGCTGACCGAAGCCGGCAGGAACTCGCCCTACCGCGACCGCACGCCGGCCGAAAATCTGGCCCTGTTCCGCGCCATGAAGGCCGGCGAGTTTGCCGACGGCACGCACATCCTGCGGGCGAAGATCGACATGGGCTCGGGCAACATCAACCTGCGCGACCCGGCCATCTACCGCATCCGCCACGCCACGCACCACAACACCGGCGACGCCTGGTGCATCTACCCGATGTACACCTACGCCCATCCGATCGAGGACGCGCTGGAGAACATCACCCACTCCATCTGCACCCTGGAGTTCGAGGACCAGCGGCCCTTCTACGACTGGCTGCTGGCGCGGCTGGCCGAACTCGGCTGCGTCAATACCCCCCTGCCGCAGCAGATCGAATTCGCCCGGCTCAACCTGTCCTACGTCGTGCTCTCCAAGCGCAAGCTGATCCAGCTGGTCGACGAGAAACACGTCGACGGCTGGGACGATCCGCGCCTGCCGACCCTGGTCGGCGCGCGACGCCGCGGCTTCACGCCCGAGGCCTTTCGCCGCTTCAACGAAATGAACGGGGTCAGCAAGTCGGATTCCTGGATCGACATCAGCGTGCTGGAGGAATGCCAGCGTGACCATCTCAACGAAACCGCGCCGCGCCGCATCGCCGTGCTCGACCCGGTCAGGCTGATCATCGACAACTACCCGGACGGGCAGGAAGAGGAGTGCCTCGCCCCGAATCATCCGCAGAAGCCCGAGTGGGGCAAAAGGCCGGTGCCCTTCGCGAAGGAACTGTGGATCGAGCGCGAGGACTTCATGGAAACGCCGTCCAAGGGCTACTTCCGCCTTTTCCCCGGCAGCACGGTGCGCCTGCGCTATGGCTTCGTCGTCAAGTGCCTCGGCTGCGACAAGGATGCGGCCGGCAAGGTCACGGCCGTGCATTGCGAGTACATGCCCGACTCCAAATCCGGTACACCGGGCTCCGATACCTACAAGGTCAAGGGCAACATCCACTGGGTCTCGGCCAAACATGCCTATGCCGCCGAAGTGCGCCTCTACGACCGCCTGTTCGCCGTCGAAGCGCCGGGCGAAGGCGGCCGCGACTTCATTGCCGATCTCAACCCGAACTCGAAACTCGTCATCCGCGCGCAACTCGAAGCAGGGCTCAAGGACGCCGTCCGCGACGCCCGCTTCCAGTTCGAACGCCACGGCTATTTCGTCGCCGACCGCATTGACTCCAAACCCGGTGCGCCGGTGTTCAATCGCACGGTGACGCTGAAGGATTCGTGGGCGAAGGGGAAATAGCCGAATGCCACGGCATCAAAGACTGGTGGCACGGCGGGGCCCGAAGCAGAATCGCGATTTTCTGATCATCCACTGAAGGAGTTTCTCATGCGCAGATTCGTTTCTCTTCTTGTTGCCGCCGGCGCAAGCCTCGCAGCCACCGCCCACGCCATGAAACCCGGCCTGTGGGAAATCACCTCGCAGATGAGCGGCGGCGGCATGCCGGCGATGCCGGTCATGTCCGCCGCCGAACGCAAGCAGATGGAAGCCATGGGCGTCAAGATGCCCGGCGGCGCAGGCGGGGCGATGAGCGTCGTGACAAAGCAATGCATCACCAAGGAGCAAGCCGAGAAGCGTCAACCGCCGCAGAGTGACGAAGACCGCCGCCAGCGCTGCGAACAAAAGGACGTCAAGACCTCGGGCAACACGACAACGTGGAAGATCGAATGCAGCGGCGAACAGAAGATGACCGGCACCGGCTCGATCACCTATCAGGGCGAGGAAAGCTACAAGGGTGAATCAACGTTCAACATGCAGGACGCCAAACGTGGCCCGAGCACCATGAAGCAGAGCTACTCGGGCAAATGGCTGGCAACGGCCTGCAAGTAGAAGCCGGGGGCGCTAGTCCTGCTGCCCGTAGCTGGCGAACTTCTCCAGCACACGCGTCATTTCATCCGCAGGCAGCAGCTTTGGCGCCCCCAGTTGCAGGACGCGCCAGTACTGCTCGCAGAGGGTCTCCAGTTCCACGGCCAGGGCCAGCGCGTGATCGCAGTCGCGGCCGAACACCACCATGCCGTGATGCGCCATGAGGCAGGCGCAACGGGCGTCCAGAGCGCCGATGATGGCATCGGACAATTCCTGGCTGCCGAAAGTGGCGTAGGTGGCGCAGCGCACATCGACACCGCCGAAGCGCGCCACCATGTAATGAAAAGCCGGAACGCCTTTCTCCTGGCAGGCCAGCGCGGTGGCGAATGGCGAATGGGTATGCACCACGGCGCCCGCTTCGGGCCGTGCGGCATAGATGTCGCGATGGAAACGCCATTCCGATGAGGGCTTGCGCCGCGTTTCCACGCTCACCGTACCGTCAGCGCCGACTTCTGCCATGTCGGCTGCAGTGCAGTCCTCGTAGGCCATGCCGGTCGGCGTGATGATGAAACCGCCCGCGCAGCGCGCGCTGACGTTGCCGGCGCTGCCGCGATTGATGCCGGAGGCGTTCATCGCCCGCGCCGTGGCGAGTACCTTGCCAGCCAGATCGGTCATGATTGCCACTGTCGAAGTTCGTTCGGAACGGCAATGCCGCGCTCGGAGATGATGCCGCTGATCAGCGCCGCCGGGGTCACGTCGAAAGCCGGGTTGGCGACAGGCACAGCGCCGGCGCCGAGTTCCTCCGCGGCGCGTTCTTCAATGGGGATCAACGCACCCGAGGCGCAAGCGAAATCGATGGTCGACAGGGGCGCCGCCACGTAAAGCGGCACGCCATGGGCGCGCGCCGCGAGCGCCTTGAGATAAGTGCCGACCTTGTTCGCCGTGTCGCCGTTGGCGGCGATGCGATCGGCGCCGACGATCACCAGATCGACCTTGCCCTGCATCAGCAGCAGGCCCGCGGCGTTGTCGGCAATCAGCGTATGCGGCACGCCGGCCTCGGCGAGTTCCCAGGCGGTGAGCAAGCCCTGGTTGCGCGGCCGCGTTTCGGACACCCAGACATGCACAGGAATACCTGCCGCGTTAGCGGCATAGATCGGCGCCAGCGCCGTGCCGTACTCGACCGTCGCCAGCCTTCCTGCGTTGCAGTGAGTCATGACGTTGACTGCGTCAATGTCACCTCGGGTACCTTGGACCAGCGGCAAGCCGTGCCGTCCAATGGCTGCATTTGCCTTTTTGTCTTCTTCGGCAATGGCGCGCGCCTCTTTCCAGGCCATGTCGCGCCGTGTCGCCGGCGCCGACTTTTGCAACACGCGTTGCATGCGCGCCAGCGCCCAATGAAGATTGACCGCCGTGGGCCGTGTCGCCGCCAGTGTTTCAATCACCAGGCCGAGGCGTGCATCGCCGGCATCCTCGGCCAGGCCAAGCGCCACGCCGTAAGCGGCGGTGGCGCCGATCAGCGGCGCGCCGCGCACCTGCATGACGCGAATGGCGTTGGCCGCGTCTTCCAGTGTAGCCAGTCGCAGCATGACCGGCTCGCGCGGCAGGC
>CAZYTN010000253.1:0-3706 GCA_964650115.1 uncultured Sulfuritalea sp. | reverse complement strand
CGGTCGATCTCGGCCAGTTGGCGGCGGTACTCATCGAGATTCACTGCCTGCTTCTTCTTGCCCAGCCAGTCTTCCTTGTGCTTGGCCTCCTGCTGTTTCTTGGCTTCCAGTTCCTCAAGCTGGACGCTCCATCCGATGGCGCCAAACCCCCAGGCAGCGGCCAGCAAACCGGCAAACAGACTGAATAGAATGACAATGCGCGGTGCGAGGGGCCATAAGCCTGGATCTTTGGGATCCAGGGTCTTGAAATCCATGGCAAGTTGCTGAAAATCGATCAGCGGCCCCTTGGATGCGGTCTGCTCGGGCTTGGCAGAGTGCTTCTCCGCCAGCTTTTCGGCGGCAGTCTTGCGCTTGAACAAACCGGCAATCGAAGGAGGCAGGGTAGGCAGTTTCATCATTTCTTCCCTGGTGCCGCGGTCTGACGGGTAATCATCGTGGTAATACCGAACGCATTCATGCGTCGATTGGCCACCGTCTCTGCCTTGGTCTCAACCAGCGTCGAGCGCTCAAGCAGCGGCGATTCATCGAGATTGTTCATCAGCGTGGTTATCCGTGCGTTCGACTGGGCGTAGCCGGTAATGGCGATTTTTTGTCCGGTTTGCACCAGGGTGCGCAAATAGATGCCTTCTGGCACCTGCTTGGCCAGTTCGTTGAACAGGTGGACCGTTTCCGTGCGGTTGGCCTGCAGCGCTTCGATCACCCGCTTGCGGGACAGCAGCGCGTTGGTCTGCTCCTGGATTTTCTTGATTTCATCAATTTCCTTGTCCAGGCTGGCGATTTCGCGCTTGAGGAATTCGTTCGTTTCATTCTGCAAGGTAATCTCGCGATTGATGAGCGAAAAGCCAAGAAACCAGATCACAGCAGCCAGCACCGAAATCAATCCCAGCAGGACATAGAACTGCTGTCGCCGCCCCTTGCGCTTCGCCTCGCGATGAGGAAGTAGATTGATCCGTATCATTGATCGAACTTCCTGAGAGCCAGCCCGCACGCCACCATCAGCGATGGCGCGTCTGCTGCAAGCTGCTTGGCGCGAATGCGCGGCGATATTGCCATACCGGCAAATGGATCGGCCAGCAGGGTGTTGATATTGGTGCGCTGACCGACGAGTTCAGCAACACCGGGAACCAGTGCCGAGCCGCCGGCAAGAATGATGTGATGCACCTCGTTGTAAGGCGTCGACGTAAAAAAGAACTGCATGGCGCGCGCAACTTCTTGCGCCATGCCTTCAATGAAGGGGTGGAGAATTTCCGCCTCGTAGTTGTCGGGCGGCGTTCCCGAACGCTTCAGATTCTCGGCTTCATCCGGACCCATGCCATACGCGCGCATGATCTCTTCGGTAAGCTTGACTCCGCCGAATGCCTGCTCTCTCGCATAGAGTTGCTGGTCATCCTTCATGATGGTGATCTTCATGGCAGCGGCGCCGACGTCCACCAGCGCTACTATCTGCCCCTCTCCCTCGCGAGGAAGCTGCTTGGTTACCAGTTCATACGCAGCCTGGCTTGCGTAAGCCTCGACATCCATTACCACCGGCTTGAGCTCTGCCACTTCGGCAGCGGCTACCCGGTCTTCGACTTTCTCCTTGCGCGAAGCGGCCAGCAATACCTCGACATCATCCGGGCTTCCCGGCGCCGGACCGATCACCTGAAAGTCAAGATTGACCTCCTCCAGCGCAAACGGAATGTACTGATTGGCTTCCGACTCGACCTGAACTTCCATCTCTTGGTCGCGTAGACTGGCCGGCAGCGTGATCTTCTTGGTAATGACCGCAGCAGTGGGCAACGCCATCGCGATAAATCGCGTCGAGGTGCCGAGCCGCTTCCAGCAGCGCTGCAGTGTTTCCGCCACAGCTTCAATCGATGCCAGATTGCCATCCACCACGGCATCTTTGGGCAAAAGCTCGATCGCGTAACGTTCAACCCGCGGCTGCCCCTTGCCGGCATCAACCAGCTCGACCATCTTGACGGCAGTCGAACTGATATCCACACCGATCAGCGGACGCAGCTTCGGGTTAAAGATCGACTTCAGGGCCGTAACATCGATCTGCAAAGGATTTCCCTTTAAAAATATTAAGTTACGAGCTATACAGATAATTTACTTCAGATGCTAGCAGCAACTATATCGACTGTAAAGCAAAATTATTAAGCCTGGACTCCCGCAGCGTGTCTCCGACACCACAGCTATAATTCCCCGCGCCGTCTTCCGCCCAGTCCATTCGTGCCCATTCCCGCCCTACCCGCCCCCGCCCGCTGGGTACTGTATTTCCTGCTCCTGAGCGTCGGCGCCGTGTTGAGTGTGGCCGCTCTTGCCGGCATTGTGCTGATCCTCGCTTACCCACAGCTTCCCTCAGTGGAGGTGCTGACCGACTATCAGCCAAAAATTCCCCTGCGTATCTACTCCAGCGACGGCCACCTGATCGGCGAATTCGGCGAGGAGCGGCGCAACTTTGCATTCATCAAGGACGTTCCCACCGTCATGACGCAAGCGATTCTCGCAGCCGAAGACGAACGCTTCTACCAGCATCCCGGCATCGACACGCTAGGCGTATTACGCGCAGCGTATTCCAATTTCGTCGGTGGTGGCAAGCGCCAGGGAGCATCAACCATCACCATGCAGGTGGCACGCAATTTTTTCCTTTCCAGTGAAAAGACCCTGACGCGCAAACTTTACGAGATGTTACTGGCTTTCAAAATAGAGAACAATCTGGGAAAGGATCAGATCCTCGAGATATATATCAACCAGATTTACCTCGGGCAGCGGGCTTATGGCTTCTCCGCCGCCGCGCAGATCTATTACGGCAAGGCGCTGAAGGATGTCAGCGTAGCCGAGGCAGCCATGCTCGCCGGATTGCCGAAAGCGCCTTCAGCCTACAACCCGGTGGCCAATCCAAAGCGTGCCCAGCTGCGTCAGCGCTACGTGCTGCGCCGGATGCACGAGTTGAACTTCATCAACGATGCCCAATTGACTTCGGCGCAATCGGAAGCCCTGCACATCAAGCGCGACGTCAACGACTTCGGGGTCCATGCCGAGCATGTCGCGGAGATGGCACGCCAGATCGCCGTCGAACGCTTCCCCGATGATGCCTACAGCCGCGGCCTTCGCGTAATCACCACGATCAACCGCGGCGAACAGCAGGCCGCCTACCATGCGGTGCGACGCGGCGTCATCGATTACGACCGCCGCCACGGCTATCGCGGCGCCGAAGCCTACGTCGACATGAAAGACATCAGTTCGGATCAGGACGAGGAACTCGAAGAGCAGCTGACCGAGTACGACGACAGCGACGATCTGCTCCCGGCCATCGTCCTCGAAGCCACCCCCAGGCAAGTACGGGCCTATCTGCGCGGAGGCGAGGTGCTCAAGATCAGCGATGACGGCCTCAAGTTTGCCGCACGCATGCTGGATGACAAGGCGGCACCCAACAAGCGCCTGCGACGGGGCGCGGTTATTCGCGTACAAAAAGCCGAAAAGGGCTGGCAGATTGTCCAGTTGCCCGAGGTCGAGGCGGCTTTCGTCGCCGCCAGCCCGGTCGACGGCGCGATCCGGGCGCTGGTCGGCGGCTTCGATTTCCATCGCAGCAAGTTCAATCACGTCACCCAGGCCTGGCGTCAGCCAGGTTCCAGCTTCAAGCCCTTCATCTACTCCGCCGGACTGGAAAAGGGTTACACCCCGGCATCGGTGATCCCCGACGAACCCGTCTCGATCTCGG
>CAZYTN010000252.1:0-3714 GCA_964650115.1 uncultured Sulfuritalea sp. | reverse complement strand
TCCTGCGCCAGCAGGGTTTCGCGGTCGCGCACCAGCAGCGGATAGGTGGTCAGCACCAGGTCGGCCGCGGCGATCTCGCCGAAGCGTTCGGCGCGGTCCTTGCCGTGCAGGGTGAGTACCTTGAGCTCGGGTGCGAAAGCTGCCGCCTCGTTGCGCCAGTTGGCCATCAGACTGGTCGTGGCTACCACCAGGCTGGGTCGATCCGCCCGGCCCGAAGCATTTTCCAGGTGCAGGTGGGCCAGGGTCTGCACCGTCTTGCCCAGGCCCATGTCGTCGGCAAGGATGCCTGCCAGGCCGTATTCGCGCAGGAACTGCAGCCAATCCAGGCCGACCTGCTGATAGGGGCGCAGGGTTGCCGTGAATCCGGGCGCCTGCGGGCAATGCGTCATGCCGGAAAAGTCGTTCAGGCGGCGGCCCAGGGCGCGCAGTTCTTCACCGCCTATCCATTGCGTCGGCAGATTCTCCAGCCCGACCAGGGCCGCGGCGTTGTGGCGCGACAGGCGTGGCCGGTCCTCGTCGAGAAACTCCAGCAAGGGCAGCAACCAGGCCTTGAGACGCCCGGCCGGCACCGGCAGGATGCGCCGCGCATCGAGTGCCACCGGGAATGTCTGGCTGTCTTCGAGACCGCGCACCACGCCGAGCAGATCCGGCTGCTCGCGCAGCAGGCGCAGCAAGGGCGGCACCAGGCTGACACGCTCGCCGGCGACACTTACGCCCAGATCCAGATCGAACCAGTCGCTGCCGACAGACTCTTCGACCGCCACGAACCAGTCTTCCGCCTGGGCGATGCAATACGGAAAATCCTCGGCGAAAACGACCGGGATGCCTTGCCGTTCCAGTTCGGGCACACCTTCGTTGAGGAAGGACAACCAGCCGACGGCATCGTTGCGCGATGGCATCAGGCCATCCTCGGTGCCCTCGAAGCGCTGGTAGTTTTCCAGGCTGCGCTGCCAGCTTTCAAGCCCGGCGGCTCGGACCCTTTGGAAGATCGCGCTTTCCTCGGCCAGATCGCGTTGCAGCGTCTGCCACTCGCCGCCCAGGCGTTGCCGCATGAATGGCGCCGGCCGCTCGACGCCGACGACCGTCAGTCCTTGCGGATAATCGAAATACAGCACCGCGAGCGCCAGATCGTCGTGCAGGCGGCCCATGGCGAGGTGACGGAAGCGCCCCTGCGTCAGCACCAGGCGTGCGGCAGGCTTGCCGGCCGCCACGGCCGCCGGCGCATCGGGCAGCGGCAGCGCGACATGCCGTTCGTGCGCCAGTTGCGTCAGGCGCTCGCGCACCAGGGGCGCGTCGGCCTCGTTCAGCGGCGGCGCCGTCATGAGCTGCTGCAGCAGGTGAGCGGAGAGCTCCGATTGCAGCTCGCCGACCATTCCGGCCGCGGTATCCAGATAGAACGGTGGCCAGGTCGGGATGATCTGCAGGGATGCCGGCAGGTCGAAGGCCAGCTGCTGCAGTCCGGCCAGGTTGTGTGTCCATGACAGCTTGAGCGGCCTCGGTGCGCCGGATTCGAGCGGCAGTTCGACCAGGCCGTCGAGATACAGCCTTCCCGTGCGCAGCGCCTGGCGCAGCAGCAAGGCGCCGGTCTCGCCGGCGAGGTCGACGGCCTCGTTGTAGAAATAGCCGCCCCCGGCCTGCAGGGCAAGAAACAGGCGCAGCGGCGCAATATCCTCGTCGAGGATGAAGTCGCGGTGACTGCGCACGCTGCCCAGATCATAGGGCTGCGGGCGGTACACCGCCGGCTTGCCGGCGCCGCCCTTCTTCAGGGGCCGGCTCTTGCCCAGGCTGAGGCTGGGCGGGCTGCCCGGCCGCAACAGGTAAACCACGCGCGACTGGGGACTTTTTGCCGACGATCTCGGTGCCGCTGGCTGATCCAGGGAACTCAGCCAGTCGAGTGTCGCCGCGCTGGGTTCGGGATAGCCCGCGCCGTCCCGCGATGGCGCTGTTCCATTGCCGGAAAAACTTCCGATGTCCGTCGTCTGCCCCAGGTTCAGCAGGGCCGCCACGACATGTTTGCAGTTTTCCCGCATGGGGCACATGCAGGAATTATCGACGTCGACAATTGCGCCGCCCTGATCGAGCTCCAGCCACAGGTCGACCTCGTAGGGATGCTTTCGCGTGCCCTGCACCGCGGCTTCGACATGGATTTCGCCCGGCGCCCGCTCGACGCGCTTCACCCGCACGCGGCCCTCTCCGGCGTAGGCGCGACCGCGTTGCAGCGTCGGTCCGTCGAACCGGCCGGCGAACTCGCCCAGCGCGTCGCTGCTGAAAAAGGGATTGGCGGTCATTCAAAACTTCACGGTCACGGGGGTCGACGACCTTAGCACATACGGCCGGCCATTGGTCTTTTCCGTGGCGACCGATTTCCCGTTTGCGGTACTTGCTGCAAGTTCCAGGACTATCCAGAGGCGTTCGCCGCATTGCCAGCGCCGACTTTTTTCTGTGCCGGTCGCTTTTTGATGCGGATAGCTGGCAACAGCTGGTGCTTAGATACTAATCACAAACCAGGCAACGGGAATCTTTAAGCGACTGATCCAATGGAATTTGCTTTGCGTCAGGGGCAGGCATGAATTTTGTGTGAGGATTTTATTAGACTTCATACCGAACAGCAAAAGGCCCACACCCATGGAAAGCATCAATGAATGGATCGCCCTGCTTGCGCTGGTCTTTGTCCTCGGCGCCAAGCACGGCCTCGACGCCGACCACCTCGCCACCATCGACGGCCTGACCCGCCACAACCTGCGCTTTGCCCCGGCACGCGCGCGCTGGTGCGGCTCGCTGTTTTCGCTGGGACACGGCGCCATCGTCATGCTGATTGCCCTCGCGGTCGGCGTCGCTTCGAGCACCTGGCAGGCGCCGGCATGGATGGAAGACCTCGGCACATGGATTTCCATCGGTTTCCTCACTCTGCTCGGCGTCCTCAACCTGCGTGCGGTGCTGACCGCGCCGGCCGGCGAGATGGTGGCGACGGTCGGCGTCAAGGCCGGCCTGTTGCGCCGCCTGCAGGCGACCTCGCATCCGCTGGCGATTGCCGCCGTCGGCGCGCTGTTCGCGCTGTCCTTCGACACCATGAGCCAGGCCGCGCTGTTTGCCGTCACCGCCACGCAGCACGGCGGCCTCGCCCATACCCTGGCGCTGGGCGCCGCGTTCACCCTCGGCATGCTCCTGGCCGACGGCGCCAACGGCCTCTGGATCGCCAGCCTGCTGCGCCGTGCCGACCGCCGCGCTCGCATCGCCTCGCGCGTCATGGGCCTGACGGTCGCGGCGATCAGTTTTGCCGTGGCCGGCTTCGGCCTTGCGCGCTGGCTGCGCAGCGACGTTTCGCAATGGTACGAAGGCAAGGAACTGCTGGTGGGCACCGGCGTCATCGTCCTGCTGACGGCCAGCTTCATCGTCGGCAACTGGCTGGCGCGCGGCGCGCGGTTGGCCGAAGGCACGGCGACCTGAGGCGGCATCAGTCGAGTTCGAGCAGACCCCGCGGCGTGCGAATGTAGGCCACCATTTGCGCCGGCGCGGCGGCGGCATGCACGTCGAGCCGCGAACCGAGGCCCAGCGCCGTCAGCGCCGTCCTGATGCGGGTGGGCTGCGGATGGAAACCTTCCAGCTTCATCAGGCGACAACCGGTGTCCGGCAGGCGTTGCGCCGGATGGAAGGGCACGTCCCACTGGATCAGCGTCGGCACCAGTCCGTCGCCGGGCAGGTGGCCGTCGGCCG
>CAZYTN010000251.1:0-3718 GCA_964650115.1 uncultured Sulfuritalea sp. | reverse complement strand
GACATCAGGATCGCCATGGCGCGGATGGTCTGGAAGCCGTTGCTGTGCGCCGCCAAGCCGCGCATGGCGTGGAAGGCCACCGGGTTGCCGGTCACGGTGTCGTGTTCGTTGCCCCAGGAATCGGTCCAGGCGATCGGCAGTTCGATCTTCTGGTCGCGCGCGGTGACGCCCATTTCGTGCGCCAGGCGACGGATGCTTTCGGCAGGAATACCGGTGATCTGGCTGGCCCATTCCGGCGTATAGTTCTTGACTCTCTCCTGCAGCAGTTGAAAGGCCGGCTTCACCGGGGTGCCGTCCGACAATTTGAATTCGCCCAGCAGATAGGGGTCGGCGCCGGGCTTGTGCGTCACTACCGCGCGATTGGTCGTGCGATCCCACCAGAGCTTGTCCTGCGGCTCGTAGCAGGCCTCTTCGGTCGGCACCTCGGTGCGCACGAAAAAGCCGAACTCGTCGGTGGCTTCGTTGACGTTCACCAACTGCCCGGCATTGCTGTACTGAACCAGGAACTCCCGGTCGTAAAGTCCGGTGGCGATTATCTCGTGAATGATCGCCAGCAGCAGTGCGCCGTCGGTGCCGGGGCGGATCGGCACCCATTCGTCGGCAATCGCCGAATAGCCGGTGCGCACCGGGTTGATCGAGATGAAGCGTCCACCGTCGCGCTTGAATTTCGAGAGCGCGATCTTCAGCGGGTTCGAATGATGGTCCTCGGCGGTGCCGATCATGACGAAGAGCTTGGCACGATCGAGGTCGGGACCGCCGAATTCCCAGAACGAGCCGCCGATGGTGTAAATCATGCCGGCCGCCATGTTCACCGAACAGAAGCCGCCGTGCGCCGCGTAGTTGGGCGTGCCGAACTGGCGTGCGAACATGCCGGTCAGCGCCTGCATCTGGTCGCGGCCGGTGAATAGGGCGAACTTCTTCGGGTCCGTCGCGCGGATTTTGCCGAGGCGTTCGGCCAGCGTGGCGAAGGCTTCGTCCCACTCGATCTCTTCAAACTCGCCGGCACCGCGCTCCGCCCCAGCCTTGCGCTTGAGCGGCTTCAAGAGGCGCGCCGGGGAATACTGCTTCATGATGCCCGACGAACCTTTGGCGCAGATCACACCCTTGTTGAGCGGATGATCCGGATTGCCGTCGATGTAGCGCACCACGCCGTCGCGCAAATGCACGCGGATGCCGCAGCGGCAGGCGCACATGTAGCAGGTCGTGTTCTTGACTTCCTGAACTGACGGGATTGATGCGCTGGCAGCTTGCATGCAAAGGTCGTTACGTGTCCGGTCTGTATATTAGAACTATCCGATATTCTGACGACTCGCCCCAGTCGGGCACAAGGGGATAATTTCTATTTTTGAATAAGCAACAGTGATTGCCGGAGTCCAATCAGCCGCTGTAGAGTACCCGTCCAGTGCATGAAAGCGAATACCCATGAGCATCCCCGACTTTACCGATAGCGAATTCCAGTTGGTCAACCAGATCCTGCTCGAACGATACAGCCGCCTGGTTTCGCTGCAAGCCGCCGACGTCGAATTGCAACTCGATCCCGCCAGCGACACACTGACTACCTGTCCGTCCCTCTACTGGAACGAACTGGGTGCCGAATTCATCGTCAGCAAGCTGGCGGACCAGCGATTCCGCTGCCAGTTCTTCTATTCGGCCGATGAACAATTCGGCACCGGTCGCGACTTCTATGACAATCTCGGCGATTGCGTGACCAACGTGTTGCAGATACAGGCCGACCACCACGGCACGCGCTCGGCGGCATTGACCGAAACTCTCGGCGACAAGGTCCCGGTACAGGACGACGACTATCACGGCCCGATAGTGATATGACGCTGGAAAGGGCCCGCCAGTTGCTGGGCACCCAGGTCAGCTTCGGCGGCGGCTACAACCGCAATGGCGCCCGCCTGATCCTCGCCGATGTGGCGAAAGAGCACGGCCAAGCTGCGGCCGACGCGTTGATCCGTGAGTTCCGCCTCGATCAACTTTTCGGGTTCCGGCTCGGTGAAGCACCGTGAGAATCTGCATTCTTTCCGACAGCCACGACCGCGGACCGATGATGGCGGCTGCCGTTACCGCGGCCATGGCCGAGGGCGCCGAAGCCGTGATCCACTGCGGCGACATCATCGGCGGCAACACCTTGCGTACCTCACTCAAACTGGGTCTGCCGATCCATGCCGTGCACGGCAACAACCTCGGCGATCCGGTTTCCATCGCGCGCATCGCCCACAACTCGGACGATCAACTGCACTATTACGGCCAGGACGCGACATTGAACCTGGGCGGCCGGCGCATTTTCCTCACCCACTATCCGCACATCGGCCACGGCATGGCCTGCACCGGCGACTACGATCTGGTCTGCTGCGGCCACAGCCACGAAACTGAAATACGACAGCAGCCGAATATCCTGGGCGGGCTCACCTGGCTGGTCAATCCCGGTACCGTCGCCGGGCTCGGTGCTCCGGCAGCGACGTGGGTCCTTGCCGATCTGGAAGCCTTGAGATTCGAAATTCGCCAATTGACCATGGAGCGGACCCGCGCGTAATCGCCAGCGCCGGATACGAGTGCCGTAATTGCTGCGGCGCATTCAGCTTTTCTATTACAACATTGGAAGATTGCAAAGGCCGCAAGGCCCTGAGCCGCTAGAATCGCGAGCCTGAGAATCAAATCCGGGAGCTCGATGTGAAGGCTTCAATAGCAACCAGCCAGACCATACTGGTCGTCGGCGGCGGTATCAGCGGCATGACAGCGGCGCTTGAAGCCGCGGAATGCGGCAAGCAGGTGGTCCTGGTCGAAAAGGCCCCTGTCCTCGGCGGCCGCACCGCGCGGCTCTACCGCTACTTTCCCAAGATGTGCCACCCGACCTGCGGCCTGGAAATCAATCTGCGGCGCTTGAAGCAGAACCGCAACGTGCGCCTGATGACCATGACCGAGGTGACTGCCGTTTCGGGCAGTCGAGGCAACTACGAAGTGACGCTGAAGGTCGCGCCGCGCTTCGTCAATGAAAACTGCACTGCCTGCGGCAAGTGCGGCGAGGCGGTCAGCGCCGAGATACCGAATCCCTGGAACTACGGCCTGGACAAGATGAAAGCGGCCTACCTGCCGCATAACATGGCCCATCCGCAACGCTTCGTGATCGACCCCTCGATCGTCGGCACGCCCGAGGGCGAGAAGGCCAAGGCGGCCTGCCCGGTCGGCGCCGTCGATCTCGACATGAAGGAAGAAACCGTCACGCTGCAGGTCGGCGCCGTGATCTGGGCCACCGGCTGGCGGCCCTACGACGCCAACAAGATTCAGCCTTACGGCTACGACCGTTTCGCCAATGTGATTACCAGCCTCGAGTTCGAGCGCCTGGCCGATCCGCAAGGCCCCACCGGCGGCAAGATCCTGCGTCCGGGCGACGGACTGGCGGCAAAGAACATCGCCTTCATCCAGTGCGCCGGATCGCGCGACGAAAACCACCTGCGCCACTGCTCGCGCATCTGCTGCATGGCGTCCCTCAAGCAGACCCAATATGTGCGCGAAGCCTATGGTGAGTCCGGCAAGTCGACCATCTACTACATCGATATCCGCGCCATCGACCGCTTCGAGGATTTCTACCAGATGGTGCAGAAAGATGCGACCGTCAGCTTCGTCAAGAGCAAGGTGGCGAAGATCGTCGAGAACCACGAAAACGGCAACCCGATCCTGCACGGCGTGGATACCGAGGGTTACCACCGCTACG
>CAZYTN010000250.1:0-3733 GCA_964650115.1 uncultured Sulfuritalea sp. | reverse complement strand
TCTACCACGTGCATTTCGACTGCCTGGCGGGCAATCCGCTGCTGGTGCCGGAATCCGCATTGAGCGAAATCGAGGCCGGCGATGCCTGAGCCGGCCGCCGTCTACCTGACCCTCAAGCTCGCCGAGCGACTCTTCCGGAAGCCGCTCGAAGCGCTGGCGGCCGACGAACTCAAGCGTGTCAGCAGCGTCGCCGCGCAGCAGCAGGAAATCGAAACCCTGATCCTGAGCACCGCGGAAGCCGGCAGCGTGATCCTGCCGCCGGCCTCGATCGAGGTCTGCCTCGCGGAAATCCGCGGCCGCTACGGCAGCGACGAGGACTACCACGCCGATCTCGATCGCATCGGCCTCGACGCGGCGGCGCTGCGCCAGGCCGTGGAGCGCGACATGGTGGTCGAGGCGGTGCTGGAGAAAGTCGGCGCCCGCGCCGCGGCGGTCAGCGACACCGAGGTCGAGATTTTCTGGTTCATGCACAGGGAGCGCTTCCGCCGCGCCGAAACGCGCGTCCTGCGCCACATCCTGATCACCATCAACGAGCAGCTGGCCGGCAACGAACGCGAGGCCGCGCGCAACAAGATCGAGGCGATCCGCGCCCGCCTGCTGAAGAACCCCGAGCGCTTCGCCGAGCAGGCGCTCAAGCATTCCGAATGCCCGACGGCGATGAACGGCGGCCTGCTCGGCAGCGTGCCGCGCGGCCAGCTCTATGCTGAACTCGAAGCCGTGGCCTTCGCGCTGCCCGAGGCGGCGCTGTCGGAGGCGGTGGAATCCGAACTCGGCTGGCACCTGATTTATTGCGAGGCGATCCATCCCGAACGTCCTTCGCTACTCGACGAAGTGCGCCAGACCATCCGCGATCACCTCGAACAGCAGCGCCGCGGCATGTGCCAGAAGTCATGGATCAATGCCTTGCGTCGCCAGGCTACGATCCAGGCAGCCTGAGGCTTGCCGTCGCGCCGGTAGCGGCGTTCGACAGCCACCGCTGCCGGGTCGTCGTGCCCCTGGTCAACAAGACCGTGCTCGGCAAGATCGGCAATCCGCGCTTCGACCGGCCTTCAGGATCGGGAAGAATCAGGTGGTTCTGCATCCGCTCGAAATCGTTTCCGTTCCCAACGAGCAAATGGCGAGTATGTGACCTCTCTCGACCACGAGGGCGGTCGCATCATCGACGCCCTGGATGTATCGCTGACCCAGGCTTGGGGATAGCTACTCTGCTGCTGCATCGGCAAGGAGCGGCCATGGCGACAGCGAAAAATGTCCGGAATTGAACGGCGGCTAATTCCTGCCGAAGGAGACCTGCATTTCTCCCGTCCGTCGGGCAGCAAGTTGGCCACTCCGGACCTTCGATATTGAAATACTTGCTGCGGAGTGTGAGCGTTCGATCCACCTCCCCACCGAGGGGTTCCGGACCAAGAACAGCGATCGGGAGGCCAAGCCATAATTCCGTCGTTCGGCCAATTGGCGCCAAAATGGCGACAATGATACACTGAGCGCTCAAGCAATTGTTGGAGGTGAAAAATGGGTACTGCCACTGCCAAGCAGGATCGTATCGGCGCCCGAGTTCCACATGAGGTCTACGAGACGCTGTGCCGTGCCGCCGAGCTGACCGGCGCCACGGTCAATCAGTTTCTGGTCCAGGCCGCATTGAAGGAGGCGCAGACCGTCATCGAGCGTGAGGACGTGATTCGTCTGTCGCCGCGCGACTGGAACTGGTTGCTCGACCTGATGGAAAACCCGCCCAAGCCGAATGCCAAGCTTAAGGCCGCCCTGAAGCATTACAAGAAGGCCAGGCGAGATGATGCAGGTTCGACCTTTAGCTGGGAATCATGATCGGCAGGGATTCGACTGCGGCCGCCAGGAGCTGAATCACTGGCTGCGGCAGGTCGCCCGTCAGCATCAGGACAAGGGGCTGTCGAAGACCTTCGTCGCCGTTCGCGAGGAAGCGCCTGCCCGCATCTGCGGCTATTACGCGCTGACGCTGGCAGAACTCGAGAACCGGCATCTGCCGCAAGCCTGGCGCAAGAAGCTGCCGCGTCGCATCCCCGGCGTGCGTTTGGGCCGGTTGGCTGTCGATAGGCAGTATCAGGGCAAGGGGCTGGGCGAACTGCTGCTGGTCGATGCCCTGACGCGGGCGCAGCGCATCTACGCCGAGGCAGGCGGGATTGGTTTGTTCGTCGATGCGCTGGATGAACAGGCGGCAGGGTACTACCTGAACTTCGGCTTTGATGCATCCCCGGATAACCCACTGCTGTTGTTCCTGTCGGCAAAGGTCACGGAGTAATCGAGCAGCGGGTTCAGGATCAGAAAGCTGCCATAGCGCTCCCAAACGTCATTAGTCCGGAACGGGTCGAAAGCGATGATTCACCCCTCGGCCGAAACCTTCGCAACACCAGTCAGGAGCCTTGCTCGGTGGTCTACTCGTCCTCTTCGCTTCCCGCTCCATCCCGCCGCGGCACGGTTTGCGGATCGCAGGTGATGGGGCGGTAGATCTCGACGCGGTCGCCGGGGCGCAGCAGTGCGTCGAGCTTGACCAGCTTGCCGAAGACGCCGACCTTCTGCAGCGCCAGGTCGATGGTCGGGAACATCCTGAGGATGCCCGACTTCTCGATCGCGGCCTGCACCGTGCTATCGTCGGGCACCTCGGTGGTCAGCCAGATCTGGTTGGCGGCTTCGGAATAGGCAACGCCGATCTGCATGTCTCGTCTCCTCGCGGCTTACTTGTCGGGTTCCAGCGCGGCGCCCTTGCGGTCGCGGCCGTAGATGCGCGGCCTGACGTAGTTGTCGATGATCGGCGTCAGCGAGTTCATCAGCAGGACGGCGAAGGCCACGCCCTCGGGGTAGCCGGCCCAGGTGCGGATCACCCAGGTCAGCAGGCCGCAGCCGGCGCCGAAGATCAGTTGCCCGCGCGGCGTGTTGGGCGAGGTGACGTAGTCGGTGGCGATGAAGAATGCCCCGAGCATGGCGCCGCCGGACAGCAGGTGGCTGCCGGCATCGAGGTAGCGCGCCGGGTCGACGGCATGCAGGATCGCCGCCGGCACGGCGATGCCGGCCAGCATGGCGAGCGGGATGTGCCAGGTGATGATGCGCAGGGCCATCATCGCCACGCCGCCGGCCGCGATCAGCCATGCCGCGGTTTCGCCGAGGCTGCCGGGGTGGCTGCCATACCAGCCCGGCGCCGGCGCCTGCACCAGGGAATGCAGCAGGTCGATGCCGCGCGACAGTTCGGTCTTGGTGAAGCCGAGCAGGCTGGCGCTGGCGATGGCGTCGTAGCCCGGCGGCACACCATTCAGCGTGATGCGCAGGCCGTCGATCAGGCCCGGCGCGCCGGCGCTGAACAGCGGCAGCGGCGCGACCCAGGCCGTCATCTGCACCGGGAAGGAAATCAGCAGCGCGACCCTCGCCACCATGGCCGGGTTGAACAGGTTCTGGCCGAGGCCGCCGAACACCTGCTTGCCCAGCACCGTGGCGAACAGGCCGCCGAAGACGCCTATCCACCAGGGCGCCCAGGGCGGCAGCGAGACCGCCAGCAGCCAGCCGGTGAGGATGGCCGAGCCGTCACGCAGCACCGCCGTCGCCTGGCGGCCCTGCAGGCGCAGGCAGAAGGCCTCGCCGAGCATCGCCGAGCCGACGGTGATGAACCAGAGATACACGGCCGGCCAGCCATAGAGCCAGAAGCCGAACAGCGTGGCCGGCGCCAGCGCCGCCATGACCGTGGCCATGACGCGGCCGGCGCTGTTGG
>CAZYTN010000249.1:0-3740 GCA_964650115.1 uncultured Sulfuritalea sp. | reverse complement strand
GCAGCGCGCCGGACTCGATCTTAGACAGGTCGAGGATGCTGTCGATCAGCGCCAGCAGGTGCTGGCCGGCAACGTCGATGCGTTCCAGCTGCTTTGTCTGCTGCGGCGTCACGCCGCTGCGGCGTACCAGGTGGGTCAAGCCGATCACGGCATTGAGCGGCGTGCGGATTTCGTGGCTCATGGTGGCGAGAAAGGCGCTCTTGGCCCGGTTGGCGTTTTCGGCGGCCTCGCGCGCGGCGACCAGTTCGACGGTGCGCTGGCGCACCAGATCTTCCAGCGATTCGCGCTGGGCTTCCAGTTCGGCGGCGATGCGCTTCTTCTCGGTGATGTCTTCCTTGACCGCGACGTAATGACTGATTTTCCCGTCGCTTGCGCGGATCGCGCTGATGCTGACGGCCTCGAAGTACTCGCTGCCGTCCTTGCGCCGGTTGTGGAACTCGCCGCGCCAGGAACGGCCCTGGGAGAGCGCGTCCCACAGCGCGACGTAGCGCTCGCGCGGCGTCTTGCCGCAGCTCAGGATGCGCGGATTCTGGCCGATCAGTTCCTCGCGGCTGTAACCGGAAATGTTGACGAAGGCATCGTTCACATACTCCATGCGGGCGTCGAGCCCGGTGACGACGATGCTTTCGATGCATTGATCGAAGGCGCGCGAGAGCTGGCGCAGGCGTTCCTCGGTCTGGCGTTGCTCGGTCACGTCATCGGCAATGCCGAGGATCTGATTGACGTGGCCCCGGGCGTCGCGGGCGAAGGCGGTGTCGCGGCTGTGCAGCCAGCGCCACTCACCGGCCCGGGTGCGGCAACGGTATTCGATCTCGCGCACCTCACCGTCGGCGGCATGTTGCAGGCTCTCGTGGTGGTCGGCGATACGGGCCAGATCGTCGGCGTGGAACAGCCGGGCGATCAGCTCCGGGCCCATCTCCGCGGTTTCCTCCGGCGCATAGCCGAAAGCGGCCGTCCAGCATTGGTTGATGAATACATTGCTGTGCGCATCGAGGTCATAGACATAGACCGTGCTCGGCTCGGCATCGAGGATGCGCGCCAGCAGGTGGCTCTGTTCGTCGAAACAAGCCTCGGCGAACTTGTGTCGGCTGGCGTCGGCCGCGCGCGCCGGGGAAGGCTCCGCGTGTTCGGGCGCGATCGGCAGCCAGGAGAACAGCTGGTCGAGGCAGGGGCGCACCTCCTTGTATTTGTCGTAGAAGCCTTCGACGCCGTGCGCTTCGCACGCGGTGCGAAACGCCTCGCCGGTATTGTTGGTCAGCACCAGCACACGGGTATTGCAGCCGGCGGCACGGATCCGCTGCAGCACGTGCAAACCGCTGCCGGGGCTTAGCCCCAGGTCGAGGATCAGGGCATCGGGCTGGCGTTCCAGGATCAGGGTGACTGCCTCGTCCTCGCCGCTGGCGGTGCCCACCACCTCGATCGCGGGCTGGATCGCGATCAAGCGCAGCAGCTGGTTCTGGATCAGATTGGAATCATCGACGACGACGAGTTTCATGGGGGTTTCCTCGGGCCTGGTGTAAGCCTGAAGTCTCCTCGTCGCCGGTGTTTTGCCCCAGCAGCGGGGCCGGATTCCGGCGCGGGGCGCGTCCGATCCGGATGCAGGACGTGTCCTACAAATCCTTGGCGGTAAGCCCCCGGCTCTGGCAGTAGCGCGCCAGTTCGGCATTGCTGCCGAGCGCCAGCTTGTCCAGGATGCGCGTGCGATAGCTGCTGACGGTCTTCGGCGACAGCGTCATTTCCTCGGCGATCTCGCCGACGCGGCGGCCGGCGGCGAGCAGCAGCATGACCCGGTATTCCTGGTTGGACAGCTCCTCGTGGCCGCAACCCCGGCTCTCCCCCGTGGCCAGGTCGAGCAGCTGGTCGGCCAGGGCCTGCGAGATGTAGCGCTTGCCGGCGGCGACGCGCTCGACCGCGCCGACCAGTTCCTCGGTGGCGCGATCCTTGGCCAGGTAGCCGGCGGCCCCGATCTGCAACACGCGCCGGGCATAGGCTGCCTCGGCATTCAGGCTCAACACCAGCAGCCGGGTATCCGGCGCGGCGCGGTGCAGTTGCGATACCACCTCGACACCCTCGGCATCGGCGAGGTTGAGGTCGACCACCGCCAGCGGCCAGGCCTCGCGCCGCACCGCCGCCAGCGCCTCGGCCAGGGTCGCGGCCTCGCCGATCGCCGCATCGGGCCAGCGTTGCGACAACAGGGCGCGCACGCCGAAGCGAAAAATGGGGTGATCCTCGACCAGCAGAACCTTCACCACGCCTCCTTCGTCAAGGGCAGGCCGACGGCAACCCGGACGCCGCCGCCCGCGTCGTTTGCCACGTCGCAATGCCCGCCGAGCAGGCCGGCGCGCTCGCGCATCCCGGTGAGGCCGAGCGCCCCCGGTCGTGACGGAGTGTCGTCCAGGCCGCAACCATCGTCCTTGATGTCGAGCAAATACTCGTGATCCAGCGCGCGCCCGGTGATCGCGATGTTCCTCGCCCCAGCGTGACGCAGCGCATTGGTCAGCGCCTCCTGCACGATGCGGAACAGCGTCAGGGACTGTTCCGGGGTCAGGCGGGCTTCGTCCGCCAGCGACGCCCGGCAGGCGATGCCGGATTGCGCGGCGATGCCATCGGCATGATGCATGAGCGCGGCCGCCAGGCCAAGGTCGTCGAGCAGGGGCGGGCGCAGTTCGGCGGTGACGCGGCGGGCGCTGGCAATGCCCAGATCGAGCGCCAGCGCCAGCGCCGCCTCCTGGCCGGGAGGAAAGGCCGCGCGCGGCAGCGAGCCGACGATCAGGCGGATGGCGGTGAATACCTGGCCGATCTGGTCATGGACTTCGCGCGCCAGGCGTCGGCGCTCGGCTTCCACCGCGCGTTCCTCGCCACGCGCGAAATCGCTCAGGCGGGCGTGGGCTTGCGCCAGTTCGCGGGTTCGTTCGGCGACGGCCTGCGCCAGTTGCTCGCCGTACTCGCGCAGGCGCTGCTCCAGACGCCGGCGGCGGCGGCGCTCGACGATCAGCAGGTTGGCCGCCACGCCGGCCAGCACCAGGCTGACGCCGGAGGCGAAACCGAGCCAGATCGTGCTTTCCTTGCGCAAGCGGGCGACCTCGCCGTTGATTTCCCCGATGCGCGCCCGTTGCCTGTCGCCGATGGCATCCAGCCGCGCGCGGATGCCATCCATCGCCACCTTGCCTTCGGCGAACAGCGCGACTTCGCGCAGCACGGCGTCGCCATGGCGTCGGCGCAGTTCGATCACCCGGCCGGTGGCGGCGAGGCGCCGCCCCAGCAGCGCGTCGAGTTCGGCCCAGGGCACGCCGCCCGGCATCGGATCGCCCAGGGTTTCGCGCAGCGCGCGGCGCGCATCGGGCAGTTCCGCGAGCGCTTCCCGATAGGGGTCCAGGTATTCGTCGCGCCCGCCGAGGGCAAAGCCACGGCCGCCGGTCTCGACATCCTTGAGCAGTGACAGCAGCAGTTCGGCCTGGAGCAGGCCGGTGCGCGCCATTGCGCGCCTGTCGGTGGCGTCGTTCAGATATCCAATAACGCCATGCGCACGCCAGGCGACGGCCATCATCGCCAGCAAGGCCATGCCGAGCAACAGCATCGCCGGCCAGATGCGCAAGCGGCGCGAGGCGGGACTCGGGTAAAGATCGGCAGGCGGCGGGGCCTTGGTCACGCCGGCAGCATACCACCGCGTCGGTCGCGGTCCCCGGCTACTGCTGCGCCTGCTCCTGCTCGCTGGCGATGGCCGGCGCGCCCTCCATCCA
>CAZYTN010000248.1:0-3743 GCA_964650115.1 uncultured Sulfuritalea sp. | reverse complement strand
GCCTTGTTCCACTCTGCGGCCATTACTTGCGTCGGGCGCAAGGCGCCGGCGGCGACCAGGCCGGCCAGTACGCCACCGGCGGTGGCGCCCTTGAGTACCGTTCTGCGGGTTGTGTTCATGGAATCAGTCTCTCCTATGTCACGTCTTTAATTTTAAGTATAAATATATCTTTCAACCAACACGCGGCATTGTTTCGTCCTTTCTCCTGCATTGCAAATCACCTGTGGTGATGCGGAAATTAGCCGACTTGATTCAATGCAGGTTAGCATTTCCGACTCCCGCTGCGGCAAACCGGACGAATACTTGTAAATGAAAATTGCGCTCCTGGCCGACATCCATGCCAATCTGGAGGCCTTGCAGGCCTGTCTGGCCCATGCCGAACGGGAGGGCGCCGCCCTGCATGTCTTTCTCGGCGACTTGGTGGGCTACGGCGCCGATCCCGCTGCCTGCCTCGACTTGCTGGCCGAGCATGCGGCCAGGGGCGCGCTGCTGGTCAGGGGCAATCACGACGATGCGGCATTGGGCGGTTTGTGCGAGGAAATGAATTTTGTCGCCCGCGAGGCGACCTACTGGACGCGCGGCAAATTGAGCGGCACCAATCGCGATTTCCTCGCTTCCCTGCCATTCACGACGCGTCGCGACAATCTGTTGTTCGTTCATGCCAGCGCCGATGAGCCCGGGAAGTGGGGCTACATCACCAGCAACTCGCGCGCGAGGCGCTGCATGGATGCCTCGCGCGCGGCAGTAACCTTTGCCGGTCACGTGCACCACCCGTCGTTGTACTTCACTGCTGGCCCTGGAGCGGGACGATTCCAGCCGGTCCCCGGTGTACCGATCCCCTTGCAAGGACGACGGCACTGGCTGGCGATCGTCGGTTCCGTCGGCCAGCCGCGCGACGGCAATAACGCAGCGGCCTATGCGCTCTACCATGAAGAAGAGCGCATGCTGACATTTTTCCGTGTGCCCTACGACCACATGACGACAGCCCGCAAGATCATCGCGGCCGGATTGCCGGAACGACTGGCGGCGAGACTGCATAGAGGGGAATAAATGGAGAGCGCCGCGCATCTCAAACGCGGGACGGAAATTGCCACCTACCGCGTGCAGGAAAAGCTGCGCGAGGGCGGCATGGCAGTGCTCTACCGCGTCGTATCCACTGCCGACGGCGAGCCGGGTGTGCTGAAAGTACCCAGGCTCGAATTCGGCAACCATCCCGCCTGCTATGCCGGCTTCGAGGCCGAGCAGATGATCCTCGGACGCCTCGCCGGCCCGCACGTGCCCGGACTGCTGGCCAGCGGCGAGAGCGAGTTCGGCCCCTTCCTGGTCATGGAGATGATCGACGGTACGTCGTTCGCGGAGCATGCTGGCCGCGCGCCGCTGCCGGTCGCCGACGTTGCGCGCCTCGGCGCAATCCTGGCGTCGGCAATTCACGACCTGCATCGGCAGGAAGTCGTGCACCACGACCTGAAACCCTCGCATGTGATCCTGCGGCGGAATGGCGAGGCGACTCTGATCGATTTCGGCCTGGCCTTTCATGGCCATCTGCCCGACCTGGTCGACGCGGAATCCGACCGGCCGCCGGGCACCCCCGCCTATATCTCTCCTGAACAGATCAAAGGCGCGCGCGGCGATCCGCGCAGCGACATATTCTCGCTCGGCGTGATCCTCTATCTGCTGGCAACCGGTCGCCTGCCATTCGGCGAACCGACCGGCATGGGCGGCCTGCGTCGTCGCCTCTGGATAGATCCGCTGCCGCCGCGCCGCGTCATCCACGATCTGCCCGAGTGGCTGCAGGAAATCATCCTGCATTGCCTCGAAGTGCGCACGGAAGCCCGCTACGCTACGGCGGCGCAGGTGGCGCACGATCTGACGCACCCCGACCAGGTAGCGCTGACGGAACGCGGCGGCCGCAGCACACGCGCGGGTCCGCTGGTCGCCGCCAGTCGCTGGCTGGCGGCACTGTCCGCACCTCCGCCCGCGCGCAAGCTGCCGACAGCACACCTGGCGCTGGCACCACATGTCCTTGTCGCCGTCGATACCGACGGTAACAGCGAAGCCCTTTTCCAGGCACTGCGCGACGCGACGCGACGCATCATCGGCGGCGAGCGGCACTGGCGCGTGAGCTGCGTCAGCGTGCTGGAGCCGTCGCTGCTGACCGAGCAGGAAGAAGGCGCGGAAATCATGCGCGCCATGCACATGCAGCGGTTGGTGGGACTTCACCACTGGGCGCAGCCCCTCGGTCTGCCGCAGGAGCGGTTGCGCTTTCACGTGCTCGAAGGCCGCGACGTGCCGACCCGGCTGATCGAATACGCCTGTGCCAGCCACGCCGACCACATCATCATCGGCGCGCGCGGTAGCAGTTCTGGTTCAGGTCTGCGGCGACTTCTCGGCAGCGTGTCCTCGCGCGTGGCGGCCGAAGCGCCGTGCACCGTGACGGTCGTTCGCGCGCTCCATGTGAATGGCATAGCTACATAATATGTTGATCATTAAATCAAATTATTTGATTGATAGTTCATGGTTCCGTAGTTTCATAGCGCCTGACGCCAACCGGCAAAAAATAGTCGGGGGCGTTTGCGATGCTTTCATCATTGCCGCGGCGCCCGCCGCAGACCGCATACATGGAGGAGGAGAATCATGCATACCATCAAGCAGGCATTCATCACATTCGTCAGCTCCGTTTTTCTGGCTGCCAGCGGCAGCGCTCTCGCGCAGGAAACACCCGCCGCGGCCCCCGCCGGCGTCAAGCTGGTCGAGGCCAAGGCGGTACAGGACCTGCAGGCCAAGGGTGCGGTGCTGATCGACACCCGCAAGGCCGCCGAGTTCGCCGAGGCCACCATCAAGGGCGCCATCTCGGTGCCTTACGATCCGGAGAAGAGCGCGAAGGATGCCGGCTTCGATGCGGCCCAGGACAAGTACGACATGGGCAAGATCGCCGACAAGAACAAGGACTACGTCGTGTTCTGCAATTCCGGCACGTGCTGGAAGTCGTACAAGGCGGCCGTCGTGATGGCCAAGGCCGGCTACAAGAACGTGCACTGGTACCGCAACGGCGTTCCCGACTGGAAGGCCCGCAAGTTGCCTATGGAATAAGGCTCCGTGATATTCCGTCGATAGACACCGGAGGCGCGGCGCGCGTCTGGTGGATGTCCGCGGCGCGCTGTCGCGGACGGTATCCCTGGCAGGGTTGGTTGTTCAAACGCGGCAATATGGAGGAACGGCAATGGTCTATACAAAAAAGTCGTCTGCGCTATTCATCATCGGTCTGGTGATGTTGCTGTGGGGCTGGCTCAACGCCAGCGGCAACGTCGATGGCATGCAGCAGTATTTTCAAAAGAGCGCCTACTCCGACCATCTGAAGGTCAAGGAGAAGTTCGACGCAGAGTTTCGTGTCGCCAGCGAAATCGCGCAGGCCGAAAGCAAGCCGGCGCCGGACATGAAGATGCCGAAGTCGAAGTTCGATGAGGCCAAGGCCTTTCAGAGCAAGATGTGCTACATCTTCGGCGGCATCGCCTGCCTGCTCGGCCTGCTGATCATGGTGTGGACACCGAAGGAAGGCAATCTCGACTATTACCTGTCGATCTTCCCCGGCATGGCCTACATCCTGCTCATCGCCTTCCTCGTGCGCTGGGGCCTGGATCCGATGTTCGGCAACTGGGGCAAGGCGGCACAACCGACGCTGGGATGGAATTTCGCCAGCATCTTCAACCTCAACTACGTGGTGCTGGGCATCGTCATCGGCATCG
>CAZYTN010000247.1:0-3750 GCA_964650115.1 uncultured Sulfuritalea sp. | reverse complement strand
GCCTTCGGCCTGCGCAACATGACCCACAAGGACAAGGCCCTGATCGAAATGCGCCGCGTATTGCGGCCCGGCGGGCGGCTGCTGGTGCTCGAATTCTCGAAAGTGTGGAAACCGCTGGAAAAGGCTTACGATATCTATTCCTTCAAGCTGTTGCCCTGGCTGGGCGGAAAAATCGCGGGGGACGCCGAGTCCTACCGCTATCTGGCCGAATCGATCCGCATGCATCCTGACCAGGCCGCACTCAAATCCCTGATGGAACAAGCCGGGCTGGAGCGTGTCGAAGTGTTCAATATGACAGCCGGCGTCGTCGCGCTGCATCGTGGTTACAAGTTTTAACAAGGAGAAAGAAACAATGAAGCGATTAGTGATTGCCGCCTTTGCGGTAGTGCTTGGACTGGGTTTGATGGTTTCCGATGCCGAAGCCAAGCGCCTCGGCGGTGGGGGTTCGATAGGCATGAAGCGTCAGGCGACGCCGGCGCCCACGGCTCCCGCGCAGGCAGGCAAACCCGCGAGCGCTCCGGCCACAGCTGCTGCCCCCGCTGCTGCCCCCGCTGCTGCCGCCAAACCGGCCGGCATGAGCCGTTTTCTTGGGCCCTTGGCGGGCTTGGCCGCCGGTCTGGGCATCGCCGCACTGCTTTCGCACTTCGGTCTTGGCGAAGGCATGGCCGACATGCTGCTGATCCTGGCGCTTATCGGAGTCGCGTTCGTCATCGTGCGCTGGCTGATGAGAAAGCGCGCACCCGAAACCGGAATGCAGTACGCCGGTGCCGGCAATGCCGCAGCGGCAAATTTCAAGCCTGCTCAATTCGACTCCTCAGGAGTCGGTGCCGGCGCTACGGCGGCTGGCGCCGCTGCCCGCAACATCCCGGGCGATTTCGACGTGGAAGGCTTCCTGCGCCAGGCCAAGTTGAATTTCGTGCGTCTGCAGGCGGCCAACGACCGCGGCGACATGGATGACATCCGTGAATTCACCTCGCCAGAGCTGTTCGCCGAAATCAAGATGCAGTATCAGGAGCGCGGCAGCAAGGTACAGGAAACCGACGTCATGCAGCTGAACGCCGAACTGCTGGAAGTCGTCACCGAGGACAAGCGCCATATCGCCAGCGTGTACTTCTCCGGCCAGTTGCGTGAAGACAACGCCGCACCGGCAAGCTTTGCCGAAACCTGGCACTTGGCCAAGCCGGTTGACGGCAGTCGTGGCTGGAACGTGGCCGGGATCCAGCAGGCCTGACGCAAGCGCTTACTCTTCCATGCAAGCCCTGCCCGCGCCACTGCTCGCAGCGATCAATCACCTGCTCGGGCAGGCGGCCTGGGCGCGCGAAAAACTCGCGCCCTTCGCCGGGCATGCCGCGCAAATCAAGCTGCCGCCTTTCGAGGCGGCTTTTTTGATTGGCGCCGATGGCTGCCTGTTCGCGCCTTTGCCGGACGCCGAGCTGGAAGTCAGCATCTCGCTGCCGGCGGCGGCGCCGCTATTGGCGCTGCAGGGCAAGGATGCCGTGATGCGCGCCGCGCGCATCGAGGGTTCGGCCGAGTTCGCCGAAGCCTTGGGTTTCGTCATCCGCAACCTGCGCTGGGATGCCGAAGAGGATCTGTCGAAGCTCGTCGGCGACATCGCGGCGCACCGCATCGTCAAGGGCGCAAGCGAATTTGCCGCCTGGCAGCAACAGGCGGCGCAGAATTTCGCCGCAAACCTGGCGGAATACTTCACCGAAGAGCAGCCGCTGATTGCGCGGCAGGCCGATATCTCCGCCTTTTCAGGCGATATCGACCGGCTGCGCGACGACGTCGCCCGACTCGAAAAGCGGCTGCAACGACTGGCTTGAGCGCGGACTGATCGCCGCCTGAAATAATTCTATTGGCGTGCAACCGACAGGCTGTGCACAATCGCCCTCCTCAACCATCTGGAGGCCTTGTTCATGAAGAAAATCCTGCTTGTCAGCGCCACGCTGTTCACTCCGTTCGCCGTGACACTGGCCCACGCCAACGACGCGGCATTGCTGAACGAAGCGCGCAAGGTGGCGACCACGCTGCCGCCGAAACTCATCGTCGCCCTGCAGGACGAGATCAAGAAATCAGGGGCGGAAGGTGCGATCCCGGTGTGCAAGGACATGGCGCCCAAAATGGCCGGCGAGATCTCGCAGCAGACCGGCTGGAAAATAAAACGCGTCAGCCTCAAGGCGCGCAACGACACGCGCGCCATCCCCGACCCGTGGGAAAGGGCCGCGCTGGAAGATTTCGATAAGCGCGCCGCAGCGGGCGAAGCTCCGGCCAAACTGGAAATGGGCGAAAAAGTCGGCAACGAGTATCGCTTCGTCAAGGCGCTGCCGGTGCAAGCTCTTTGCCTGAGCTGCCACGGCCCCGCCGACCAGCTCAGCCCTGGCATCCGCGCCGCGCTCGGCCAGAACTACCCCAATGATCGCGCGACCGGCTATTCGGAAGGCCAGATCCGTGGCGTGATCAGCGTGCGCAAGGCGCTCTGAGCAAACACCGGGCGGCCTTGCCGCCGCCTTGCAGAAGGTGGCTGCTGTTGACAGGCTTGCCGCCGTAGCGCCAGTGCCGACTTTCCTTGCGCAGACACCGAAGGTCGGTTCCGCCCGCAGCGAAGCCGTGGAAACTCCCACCGGGGGATACCGTCCCCGCGTCCGGCGGGGACATATCCCACCGGGGGATACCGTCCGCACCTTCGGCGCAGACATAAAGCAAAAAGGGCAGCCGAAGCTGCCCTTTCCTTGCCGGCAGATCCCGGCTCAGTGCCGCCGCTTGCGCAGTCGATCGATGGCAGCAAGCTGGGCAGTAGCTTCGGCCAGTTCGGCCTGGGCACGCCCGTAGTCCATTGCGGAGGCGCGATTGGCCATTGCTTCCGCAGCCGCCTTTCTCGATTCCAGTGCCTTCGCTTCATCCAGATCGTGACCGCGAATGGCGGTATCGGCCAATACGGTTATCAAACCCGGCTGCACTTCCAGCAGGCCGCTGGCAACAAAAATCAGCTCTTCCCTGCCATCCTGCAACTTGATCCGGACCGCACCCGGCTTGATGCGGGTCATCAGCGGCATGTGCCCCGGCAATATCCCCAACTCGCCGGCTTCGCCCGGTAGAACGACGAATTCCGCCAGGCCCGAAAAAATCGACTCCTCGGCGCTAACGACGTCCACGTGAATAGTCATGGCCATTACCTTATCCCTTTATTGCAGCGCGCTTATTGGAGAGTTTTTGCCTTCTCGAAGACTTCCTCGATCGCGCCGACCATGTAGAAGGCCTGCTCGGGAATCGTGTCGCATTCGCCGTCGACGATCATCTTGAAGCCTTTGATGGTGTCGGCCAGCGGCACGATCTTGCCCGGCGTGCCGGTGAACACTTCGGCGACGTTGAAGGGCTGCGACAGGAAGCGCTGGATCTTGCGCGCGCGCGTCACGGCCAGTTTGTCTTCCGGTGCCAGTTCGTCCATGCCCAGAATCGCGATGATGTCGCGCAGTTCCTTGTAGCGCTGCAGGTTCGACTGCACGCGGCGGGCGACGCTGTAGTGCTCTTCGCCGACGACGAGCGGGTCGAGCTGGCGCGAGGTGGAATCGAGCGGATCGACGGCCGGGTAGATACCCAGCGAGGCGATGTCACGCGACAGCACGACGGTGGCGTCGAGGTGGAGGAAGGTCGTCGCCGGCGACGGGTCGGTCAAGTCATCGGCAGGCACATACACGGCCTGGATCGAGGTGATCGAGCCGACCTTGGTCGAGGTGATGCGCTCCTGCAGGC
>CAZYTN010000246.1:0-3756 GCA_964650115.1 uncultured Sulfuritalea sp. | reverse complement strand
GACGACCGGACAGATGGCGTGCTACAGAACCGGACAACTCATTAACTCCCAACACCAGGCAGCACGATCGCTGCCAGGAATTCCGGATGACATATAATCCACCCCAATAACAAGGTCTTTGCCAAGGCTGCCGGGCGCCGCAGGAGGAGTGGCTCAACGGCTTGCAGCAACAGGCCGGGAAGGGAGGGACGTCTTCATGAAACAGGAGGGTCAAGGCGCGGTATTGCCCCGGCATTTTGCGCTCGCCCGCTATTTCTCCATCACCAGTTTCGTCTGCACCGTTGCGGTTGCGGTATTGCTGGGCTGGAGCTATCAGTACCTGGCGCTGCGCGATCTGAAGCATCTGGGCGAGGATCGCAACGTGGCACTGACCCACGCCCTCGCCAACTCGCTCTGGCCGAAGTTCGCCATGCTGGTGGCGGAAAGCGATGACGTCTCGTCTGCCGCACTGCGCGCCATGGCGGAACGGGACAATCTTTACAATCTGGTGGCCAGGCAGATGACGGCCACCGAGGTGGTCAAGGTCAAGGTCTATGCCCTGACCGGAAAGACGGTATTTTCCAGCGACCCGACACAGACCGGCGAAGACAAGAGCGACAATCCGGCGTTCCGCGCCGCCCATGCCGGCCAGGTGACCAGCGGACTGACGCATCGGGACAGCTTCGATGCCTTCGAGGGAACCCTCAACAATCTGGACATCATCTCGACCTATCTGCCGATCCGCGACGACCAGAAACGGATTGTCGCGGTGTTCGAGATATACAGTGACGTCAGCGACCTCACCTCACATCTCGGCCAAACCCGATCCATCGTCATCGGCACGGTGCTGGGCCTGCTGGCGCTGCTGTATGCGGCGCTGTATGGATTCGTGGCCCGCGCCCAGCGGATTCTCGACGGCCAGGAAATGCTGCTCAAGCAATCCATCCGGGACCTCGATCGCCGCGTCCAGGAGCGTACCGCCTCGCTAGACGTGACCAACCGCACCCTGTTGCGCGAGATCGAGGAGCGCAGGCAGGTCGAACAGATACTGCGCGAGAGCACGGCCCGTTATCAGGCCGTCACCCAGTCCGCCAACGACGCCATCGTGACCGCCGACAGCCACGGCAATATCGTCGGCTGGAACCGCCAGGCGGAAGTGATCTTCGGCTACTCCGAAACGGAAGCCATCGGCCGGGCCCTGACGCAGCTGATACCCCATCGACACCGGGAAAGCCACCTCAAGGCTGTGAGCCGGGTACTCGGCGGCGGCGAATCGCACGTCATCGGCAAGGCCTTCGAGACCGACGGCCTGCGCAAGGATCAGACCGAGTTTCCGATCGAGTTGTCGCTGGCCAAATGGGCGGTGGGCGACAGGCACTATGTCAGCGGCACCATTCGCGACATCTCGGAGAGGATTCGTGCCGAGCATCATCTGCGCGTCGCTGCCACCACTTTCGAGGCCCAGGACGGCGTCACCATCACCGACGCCAACAAGACGATACTGCGCGTCAATCGCGCCTTCACCGAGATCACCGGCTATTCCGCCGACGAGGCCGTGGGCCGGACGCCGCACATGCTCAGCTCGGGACGCCACGATTTGGCCTTTTACGAATCCATGTGGGAGAGCCTCGCCCGCACCGGCAGCTGGCAGGGGGAAATCTGGAACCGGCGCAAGAACGGCGACGAATTCCCGGAATGGCTCAGCATCACGGCGGTGAAGGGCATCAACGGCGAGGTCACCAACTACGTCGGAACGTTCGCCGACATCACCGAGCGCAAGGCGGCGGAAAACGAGATTGCCCAGCTGGCCTTCTACGATCACCTGACCGGGCTGCCCAATCGCCGGCTGCTGCTCGACCGCCTGCGCCACGCGCTGGCCGGCTGCGTGCGCAACGGCCGCTATGGCGCCCTGCTGTTCTTCGACCTCGACAACTTCAAGACCCTGAACGACACGCTGGGCCACGATGTCGGCGACCAGTTGCTGGTCGAGGTGGCCGCTCGCCTGCAGTCCTGCGTGCGCCAGAGCGATACCGTGGCACGACTCGGGGGCGACGAATTTGTCGTGGTGCTCGAGGATCTCGACGGCAGCGAAGGCGACCAGCTCGCCGCGATGCAGGCCGAGGCGCTGGCGGTCAAGGCCCAGGCCCAGCTCGGCCAGCCTTACCTGCTCGACATCGCCGTAAATGGCGAAAGCCGCGGCAAGCGCAGCCATCATTGCAGTTCCAGCATCGGCATCACCCTGTTCGACGGCAAGCCGGTCACCGCCGAGGAGCTGATGAAACGTGCCGACACGGCGATGTACCAGGCCAAGGCGCTTGGGCGCAACACGCTGCGCTTCTTCGATCCCGAAATGCAGGCGGTGGTCACGGCGCACGCCGCACTCGAAGCCGATCTGCGCAAGGCGATCGCGGAGCGGCAATTTCTCGTCCATTACCAGGCACAGGTCGATTCCTCGGGCCGCGTGATCGGTGCCGAAGCCCTGGTGCGCTGGCAGCACCCGACGCGCGGCCTGGTGCATCCCACCGAGTTCATTCCCCTGGCCGAGGACACCGGCCTGATTCAAACCCTCGGCCACTGGGTACTGGAAACGGCGTGCAGGCAACTGGCCACCTGGGCCACGCTTCCGGAAACCGCGCATCTGACCCTGGCGGTCAATGTCAGTGCCCAGCAGTTTCGCCGCAAGGACTTCGTCGACGAGGTGCTGGCCGTCATCGCCGACAGCGGCGTCAATCCGCGGCGACTGAAGCTCGAACTGACGGAAACCCAGCTGGTGCACAACGTGCAGGACATCATCGACAAGATGCTGGCGCTGAAGGCCGTGGGCATAGGTTTTTCGCTGGACGACTTCGGCACCGGCTATTCCTCGCTGGCCTACCTGAAGCGCATGCCGCTGGAACAGTTGAAGATCGACCAGTCCTTCGTGCGCGACGTGCTGATGGATACGAGCGATGCGGCAATCGCCCGCACGGTGGTGGCGCTGGCCCGGACCCTGGGCCTGGGCGTGATCGCCGAAGGGGTCGAATCCGAGTTGCAGCGGGATTTCCTGGCGCGTTCAGGCTGCCACGCCTACCAGGGCTTTTACTTCAGCCGGCCGCTGCCGCTCGAGGAATTCGAGCGCTTCGCGCGGCAGCCCTGAGGCCGAAAGTCGGCGCCGGCGCGACGGCGATTTCCAGCCGCCGGCCGGCAGCGTGTGCATCACGCCTGTTGAAGGCGGATCAGTGCTTGTGCTCGTGGTCCATCTTGCTCGCGGTCGCCAGCGGCCTGACCGGGGCCTTGACCTCGATCGTGCTGCGCTTTTTGTCCTTGTCTTCGATGACCAGCGTCACCGGCACGGTGGCGCCCTCCTTCATCTGCTGCTTCAGATCCATCAGCATGATGTGGTAGCCGCCCGGCTTCAGTTCGACAGTCTTGCCGGCGGGCAGGTCGAGGCTCTTGACGGCGCGCATTTTCATGACGTCCTTTTCCATGCTCATTTCATGGACCTCGACCACGCCGGCGAGCGGCGAACCGGCGTCGACCAGGCGCGCATCCTGGGCCGAGGTGATCTGCATGAAGGCGCCGGTGGCCTTCTGCGCGGAGACGGTGGCGCGTACCCAGGGATCCTTGACGCTGACTTGGGCGATGGCGGGAAAGGCAGCGAAAATCAGTGCGGCGAGAGTGATGCGTTTCATGCGATCTCCTTGGGCGTGATGACAGGTGTGATGGGAAACTAAACATAGCGCCATATGTAATGCCGCATTAATGAATTATACTGATGACAGTTCCCTGTCCTGGAGG
>CAZYTN010000245.1:0-3771 GCA_964650115.1 uncultured Sulfuritalea sp. | reverse complement strand
GCCTCGCGTCCCGCCTCGACCGCCTTCTTCATGGCGCCGGCCATCAGCACCGGATCCCGCGCGCCGGCGATCGCGGTATTCATCAGCACGCCGTCGCAGCCGAGTTCCATGGCAATCGCCGCGTCGGAGGCGGTGCCGACGCCGGCGTCGACCAGCACCGGCACTTTCGCCTGTTCGATGATCAGCTTCAGGTTCCACGGGTTGAGGATGCCCATGCCGGAGCCGATCAATGATGCGAGCGGCATGATCGCGACGCAGCCGATGTCTTCCAGCATGCGCGCCTGGATCGGATCGTCGGCGCAATACACCATGACCTGGAAGCCGTCCTTGACCAGGGTCGCGGCGGCCTTGAGGGTTTCCGGCATGTTGGGAAACAGCGTCTGCGGATCGCCCAGCACTTCGAGTTTGCACAGGGCATGGCCGTCGAGCAGTTCGCGCCCGAGGCGCAGGGTGCGCACCGCTTCCTCCGCGGTGAAACACCCGGCGGTGTTGGGCAGGATGGTGAATTGCGCGGGCGGAAGCACTTCCAGCAGCGAAGGCTGGCCCGGTTCCTGGCCGATGTTGGTGCGGCGGATGGCGACCGTGATGATCTCGGCGCCCGAGGCGTCGATCGCGGCGCGTGTCTGCGCAAAGTCCTGGTACTTGCCGGTGCCGACCAGCAGGCGCGAGCCGTAGGGCTTGCCGGCGATGAGGAGCGGATCTGAGTTCATGGTGAGTGAATCCTGGAGGTGCGTTCAACCGCCGCCGACGGCGACGACGATTTCGATGCGGTCACCCGCGGCGAGCAGGGTTTCGGCGTGACGGCTTTTGGCCACGATCTCGCCGTTGCATTCGACGGCGACACGCTTGCCGGCCAAACCGCGCGCTTCGAGCAGGGCAGCGACAGAAAGTGGCGCCGGCAGTTGCTGCGGCTCGCCGTTGATGATTAGATCCATTTCATGATTTTACTTCAGCAGCCGGCGCCGGATCAGCGTCAGGGCGGTCCAGAAAGCGATCGCGGCGACGGCCAGCAGGGCCGCGAGGCGGCCGACGATGCCGGCCGGAATTTCGCCGAACAGCAGCGGCCGCACCAGCGCCACGGCATGCGTCAGCGGCAGCCAGGCCGCCACGGCCTGCACCGGCGGCGGCAGCTGGTCGGCCGGAAAGAACACGCCGGAGAGCAGCACCATGGGCGTGATGAACAGCGTGAAGTAGTACATGAAAAAATCATAGGACGGCGCCAGGGCGGTGACGATCAGCCCCAGCGCGGCGAAGGCCAGCCCGGTGAGGAAGATAACCGGCAGCGCCCACAGCGCCAGCGGCGAGGCGACCAGGCCGAGTACCGCGATGACGACCAGGATCGCGGCACCGGCCAGCGTGGCCTTGGCCGCCGCCCAGAGCAGTTCGCCGGCCATCACGTCCTCCAGCGTCACTGGCGCGTTCATGATCGCCTCCCAGGTGCGCTGCACATGCATGCGCGAGAAGGCCGAGTAGAGCGCCTCGAAGGAGGCGGCGTTCATGGTCGAGGCGCAGACCGTGCCGGCGGCGAGAAAGGCGATGTAGGGGACGCCGTTGATCTGCGGCAGCAGTCCGCCCAGGCCGTAGCCGAGGCCGAAAAGATAGATCATCGGATCGGCCAGATTCCCCAGCAGCGAAGGAATCGCCAGCTTCTTCCAGACCAGGAAGTTGCGCCGCCAGACGGCGAAGGCGCGTAACGATAGTTGAGGGTGGGTGGGCAGTTTCATCGCTTGGGATCGCTAGTCCCGCAGTTCCCTGCCGGTGAGTTTGAGGAACACGTCTTCGAGGTTCGCCGGCCGGTGCAGGGTACGCAGCGCGGGCCAGGCGGCGAGGTGGGCGAGCAGCGGCGCGGCGTCGGCGACATAGCAGAAGGCGGTTTCGCCGCTGACTTCGACACGGCGCGAAAAGGCCTGCGCTTCCTTTGCCGCCCAGGTCGGCGCGTCCTCGCCATAGACCTCGACCACCTGCGCCTCGATGTGCTCGCCGATAAGTTTGCGCGGCGCGCCTTCGGCCACCATCCTGCCGTCATCGATGATGGCCAGGCGCTGGCACAGGCGCTCGGCCTCGTCCATGAAGTGCGTCGTCAGCAGGATGGTCTTGCCCTGCGCCTGCAGGCGCTTCAGGCGTTGCCAGATGAGATGGCGCGCCTGCGGGTCGAGTCCGGTGGTGGGTTCGTCGAGCAAGAGCAGTTCCGGATCGTTGACCAGCGCGCGAGCCAGCGTCAGGCGCCGCTTCATGCCGCCAGACAGGCTGCGGATGTTGGCGTCTTCCTTTCCGGTCAAGCCGGCGAAATCCAGCAGTTCACCGATCCTCGGCCGGATTTCGGCGTCGGCCATGCCGAAGTAGCGGGCATAAACGATGAGGTTTTCGGCGGCGGTGAAGTCGGGGTCGAGGTTGTCGAACTGCGGCACCACGCCGATATTCATGCGCGCCTCGCGGGCTCGCGCCGGTACCGGTTCGCCGACCAGTGCGATTTGGCCCGAATCGGGCGCGGTAAGCCCCAGGCAGCAGCGCAGGGTGGTGGTTTTGCCGGCGCCATTGGGGCCGAGCAGGCCGTAGCATTCGCCGCGCTGCAGTTCGAAGTTGAGTCCGGCGACGACTTCGCGGCCGTCGTAGGACTTGCGCAGCGCCGCTACGACCAACGGGCTCACGGATGCACGCGGGGCCAGGCGCGCTGGATGATGTCGCGCAACAGGTGCAGGCGGCGGTGGAAGAAGTGGTCGGCGCCGGACACCACGACGACCGGCAGGTCCATGGGCTGGGCCCAGGTCAGCACATTGGCCAGGCGCACGGTTTCGTCTTCGGAGCCATGGATCACCAGGGTGTCGGCTGGCACCGCCTCGGTTTCGTAGCTGCGCGTGCCTTCGACATAGCCGGCGGCGGTGCCGACCAGCACCAGCCAGCGGGCGGGGTCGCCGGCGGCGGCGAGGCGCTTGGCCAGGCGCGTGGTGACATAGGCGCCGAAGGAAAAGCCGGCCAGGTAAAGTGGCAGCGGCGTGCCGGACCCGGTAAGGACATGGGCATACCTGGCGCGTGACCAGTCATGCAGGGCCAGCAGGTCATCGGTCTCGGCATCGCCGTGGTCGTGTTCGCCTTCCGATTCGCCGACGCCGCGAAAATGCGGCCGCAGGGTGATGCAACCGCGCTCGCGGAAGGCCCGCGCCAGCGTGGTCACCACCTTGTTGTCGGCGGTGCCGCCGAACAGCGGATGCGGATGCGCGATCAGCGCGATGCCCTGCGGGTTCTCGTGGCCTTCGACGAAGACCTCGATCTTGCCGTCCGGTCCGTCGACCAGGATGCGTTCATGGCGCGACATCGACGTGTCTTCAGATCTTCAGGCGCTCGACGACGCGGCCATGGATCAGATGCTCTTCGATGATCTCGTCGATGTCTTCCCGGTCCACGTAGGTGTACCAGATCGCCTCGGGATAGATCACCATGACCGGCCCTTCCTCGCAGCGATCGAGGCAGCCGGCGACATTGATGCGGACATTGCCCGGCACTTTCTTGCCCAGCGCCTTGACCTTGTCCTTGGCGTAGGCGCGCATGTCGCCGGCACCGTGGTTATTGCAGCAGGTCTCGCCCGCGGCGCGCTGGTTGGTGCAGAAGAAAACGTGGTGCTTGTAATGGCTCATGGGATAGCGTTTGCGTAAAGCGTCAATTATAGAGGTGCCGGGTATTTGACCGCGTTCTTGACGATCTTCTCGCCGGCCGCGGCAATCGGGTCGATGCCGAGCACGTCGGCCAGTTCGGTCAGGTAGATCAGCACGTCGG
>CAZYTN010000244.1:0-3779 GCA_964650115.1 uncultured Sulfuritalea sp. | reverse complement strand
TTGTCGCCGCCGGGCAGGTACTTGCTGGTGGCCGGTTCCACATAGACGAAATACTTTCCGCCGGGGACGTCGGCGAAACTGAATTCGCCCTTGTCGTTGGTCTTGGCATTCAGGTAGCGCCCACGGTTCGTCGCCAGGCTGTCTTCCAGCGGTTCGTCGTTCGGCGAATCCGCTTTGACCTCGATCGGCGTCTTGCCCATTGCGGCCACGTCGGTGGCGGGAATCAGCCAGACCGTGGCGCCGGCCACCTTGAGGAAGGTCTCCTTGCTGCCGTCCTCGACGACGCCCTTGAAAGGCGCATTCGGGTAAGTCTTGACCCCGCCCGTACAGCCGTAGATCAGGAACGCGGATGCAAGCGCCAGAAGGCTCCCGGCAATGGTTCTTTTCATGATGATCCCCTTGTATGTATAAATGCGACTGCCCCGAAATACGCAATGTTTATACCACGAAACTTTTCACGTCTGCCTGCGGTTTATCCATTGAAGCGACAAGGAAATGGGCTGGGTGCTGTCATGACATCAAGACACATGTCACTTATCGGTGACAACTCCCCAGCGCTTCATTCGTACGTACAGGTTCTGCCGCGGAATGCCGCCGAGACGTGCTGCTTCGGATACGTTGCCCCCGGCGGCATCGAGCAATCGCAGGAAATATTCGCGCTCGAACTCGGCGCGGGCATCCTGGTAGCGCAGCGCCGCCTTCGCCGCCGCGCCGCCGCCGTGAGGCGCGCCGGCGGCCAGCGCGCCCGCCGGAAACAGGTGCAGGGTATCGATCGGGCCGCCGGCGTGGAGCGCCACCGCACGCTCGATGCAGTGCTGGAGTTCGCGCACGTTGCCCTCCCAGCGGCAGTTTTCCAGTGCCTGCAGGGCCGCGGGGGTGAGCAGTCCGCAAGGCTTGCCGAATTTCGTACTGTAGAAATCCAGGAAATGGGCGGCCAGCGGCACGATGTCGCCGACGCGTTCACGCAAGGGCGGCATGCGGACCGAGACCACGGCGATCCGGTAGTAGAGATCTTCGCGGAAGCGGCCGGCCTTGACCTCGGCCAGCAGCGGACGGTTGGTGGCGCATATCAGGCGGAAGTCGGCCTGGCGCGGCTGGGTGCTGCCGATGCGGGTGACGGTGTGGCCCTGCAGCACGCGCAGCAGGCTGCTTTGCAGCTTCGGACTCATGTCGGCGATTTCGTCGAGAAACAGGTTGCCTTCGTGTGCCATTTCGAAATAGCCGGCATTGGCCTGGCCGGCGCCGGTGAAGGCGCCCTTCTCATAGCCGAACAGCAGGCTTTCGAGCAGGGTTTCCGGCAGTCCGCCGCAATTGACCTCGAGAAAGCGCCTCGTGGAGCGTGTGCTCAGGGTGTGGATCAGCTTGGCGGCGAGTTCCTTGCCGGTGCCGCTTTCGCCTTCCAGCAGCACGGTGGTGTCAAGGCCGGCGACCTGGCGGATCTGGCCGAGCGCGCGTTCCATCGCGGGTGACTGGCCGATAATGGGCGGTGCCCCCGACTCGCTGGCCAGGCGGGCGCGCAGTCCATTGATTTCGCGGTAGGCGCGGTCGAGTTCCAGTGCCTTGCCGATGACGGCCTCCAGGGCTTCGAGGTCTTCGAAGGGCTTGGTCAGGTAATCGAACACTCCCTCGCGTACCGCAGCCACGGCATCGTGCGCGTCGGCAAATCCCGTCATCAGCATGCCGACCAGATTTGGCCGCCGCGCGCGAAACTCGCGCAACAGGACAATGCCATTGTCACCGGGCAGGCATTGATCCATCAGCACCAGATTGAAATCGTCCGCCGCGAACAGCTGGCGTGCCTCCTTGCCGTCCGTCGCCAGGCTGACGTTGGCGGTTTTGGCCAACAGCCTGTCGAACAGGATGCGGGTGTGGCGATCGTCATCGACGACGAGAATTTTGGGCAGCATGTCAGGCGGGGTCGAATGCGTTTCGGGGCGAGTCGGGTGAGGAAGCGGGCAAGGAATTGGCCAAGGAATTTGGCAAGGAATTGGGCAAGGAATTGGGCAACCAGATCGCAATTCGCGTGCCATGCCCCGGCTCGCTGCTGGCGCTCACCTGCCCGTCGTGCAGCAGCGCGACATGCTGCACCACCGGCAGTCCGAGGCCGGTACCGTCGCTGCGCGTGGTGTAGAAGGGCACGAATATTTTTTCCATGACCTCGGGCGGCATGCCCCGGCCATGATCGCTGACCGCCAGCGACCAGCCGGACACTCCCCGTACCGGGTCATCCTCGCGCTCCAGGCTGATGCGGATGACGCCATTGTTTGTCGTCGCCTGCGCCGCGTTGACCAGCAGGTTGAACAAGGCGTGGCGGATCAGGATCGGATCGATCGTCAGCACCACCGCTTCGTCCGGCAACTTCACCTCGACGGGCAGATGCTTGTTCTCGGTCTGGCGAAACAGCAGCACCGTGTCCTCGATCAGGTCCGCCATCGGCGTCGGCTTGCTGTCGAAACAGGAAATCTTGGAAAACGCCAGCATGCGCTTGACGAAGGCGCGGCAGTCTTCGCCGGCGCCGCGTATTTCCTGCAACAGCTCGCGCGTGCGCGCCGGGTTGCCCGCCTCGCGTTCCGCCAGTTGCGCCAGATTGACCACCCCGACCAGGGGATTGTTGAGCTGATGGGCGATGCCGCCGACCATGGTTCCGAGTGCCGACAATTTCTCCAGTTGCAGAATGCGGCCGTACTCGGCGTTGAAGCGCAGCAACTGGTGCTCGAGGTCGTGCTGGCGCCGGTAATCGCTCTCCACCCGGTCGAGGGCGAGATAGAACACCCCGAGCACGCCGATGGCCGACAGCAGGCTGATCCCGGTGACAGCGACGATGGACCAGTTGAAAGTGGATTTCAGCGCGCTGATGTCGCGGATCACCACCAGGTCGCCGATGTGGCGCTGCCCCGCGTCCCTGAGCGGGACGGCGGCCAGGTGCAGCGAGCGCCCGCGGTCGTCGATCTCCGCGGTGTGGCCGGCGAGCAGGCGCTGCAGGGTGCGGTCGTCCAGCGCCGCGGGCAGCCGGTCGGTCGTCTGGGCCAGCGCAACGTGGCTGGCAAATCGGTCCCAGTTGCCCTCGCGCTTCATCAGGGCCTGGCCGCGCCGCCATTGCTGCAGCGATACCAGGTGCTTGTCGACCAGCACCAGCATGTCCACCGCCAGGCCTTCCCGGATTTCGTCGATCAGGTGCTCGATCTCTTCACCGATTTCGAGGTAGCCGATGACGCGGCCATCGTTGCGCCAGGGCATCACCAGTCGTAGCGTGAGCGTTCCCAGGGGGCCCAGTTCCAGGCCGTGTACCGCGTCCTGGCTAGCCTTCGCCTTGATAGTCGTGAGCCGGTCGATCTCGTCGCCGAACTCGTCGGGGCTATGGAAGCGATAGAGATTGATCAGGTCGGGCCCGGTGAAATACAGGTGCGTGATGTGGTGCTTGTCGCGCAGGCTGGCGAACAGGGGACTCAGCTGCCGCGCCAGGGCCGGGCGGTCAAGCTTGCGGAAGGCTCGCTCGATGGCCGGATTGGTCATCATCGCGCGCATCGTCGCGATCATCAGGTTGGTGTCCTTGTCCTGCTTCTGCAGGAACAGCTTTTCCACGGCAGCGGTGCGCTCGGCGATGTCCTGGTCGCGGATGTCGGCCTCGACCCACAGGGCCGCCGCCGCAAACACGCCCATGATGAAGGCGAGCACGACGGCAAGCGGGGCCATGAAGCGCACCTTGACGCGGCGCGGTTCCCGCGCCTGGGACGCTGGGCTGATTTGAGTCATCGGTCAGAGTGTGCCGTGTCCGTTGC
>CAZYTN010000243.1:0-3795 GCA_964650115.1 uncultured Sulfuritalea sp. | reverse complement strand
CGCGTTGCCGCAGACGGTGAAGATGAAATCAAAGATCGGCGCTGGCGGTACGGCGTTGGCGTTGAATTCATCCCAGGATTTGCTGCGCGCGCCGTCAGCAGGAATTCCATGCGTGGCCAGCGTTTCCAGCGCCACCGGATTGACCTGTCCACCCGGCTTGCTGCCGGCGGACCAGGCTTCGATGCGGCCCTGGCCCAGATGCTTGAACAGCATCTCGCCGAGGATGCTGCGCGCCGAATTGCCGGTGCACAACACCAGCACCTTGAAGGTCTTGCTCATCGTCGTCTCCTCATTCCGCTTCCGCTTCAAGGTAGGCCCGGTTCGCGTTCGGCCCGCGCAGTTCGCGATACACCGCGAGGTAGGCGTACTCACTGTCGTCCAGCGACTGGATTGCCGCCTGCAAGTCCGCGCCGGAATCGACGGTCTTTTTCATGTGCTCGCGCACGCGCACAAGGTAGTCGCGGGTCTCCTTCTTCGCCTTGGACAGCCCGGCGGGCGAACCGTGGCCGGGTACGATGATTCGCGGTTGCAGCGCCGCCAGCGCGTCGAAGGAATCCAGCCAGCGCCGAAGGTTCGAGACCGGCAGCACGCCGAGCAGGCGATCGAGATACACGATGTCGCCGGCGAAGGCGATGCGCTGCCGCGGCAACCAGACGATGAGGTCGCCCGGCGTGTGGCCGCCGCCGGCGAAGATCAGTTCGATGCGCTCGCCACCGAGCGTCAGCGTTTCGCGCGTGGCGAACGTGCGCGTCGGTGCCTGCACCCGCGTGCCCGCAAACGAGCCACCAAGCAGCTGTTCAAGACTCTCGGCCTGCGCGCGGCCGCGTTCCGCGATGTCGCCCGCGGTCCTCGCGCTCGCCAGCAGCGGGATGCCGAGGCCGGCAAAATGGCCGTTGCCGAGCCAGCGATGATCCTGGCCGCCGGTGTTTATCACGTAGCTGATCGGGCGGTCGGTAATGGTGCGAATCGCCGCTTCGATTTTCCGCGCCACCTGTGTCGAACTGCCGCTGTCGACCACCACCACACCCGCTTCCATAACGATGAAGCCGGCGGTCGCGTTCATGCCTTCGTTTGCAACCGTACGCGGCCCGGTTTCGCCGACGAAGGCGTAAACACCTGTGTCGACCCTTACCGGGACAGCGTCCCATGCCGTGGTCACGCCGGAATGGCATGCCAGGATCATGGCAAGGAGGGTGGTCATCCGGTTCATGGCGAAGCTCCCTTTGTCAGCTTGGGCAGGCGTTTGAGCAGCATCAGGGATGAGGTTGAAATAGCTTGCCGCTGGCGACGCCACCGATAGTCTTTACCAAGGTCAGGGTCCAGATCCCGGCGAGGAATGTCCACGCCAGCCAGCCGAATGCCAGCGGCGTCGTGAGCCCGGTGACTTCGCTCAGACGCTGGCTGCCGAGTGTGAAGGCGCCCAGCGGAAAAGTGAAGGCCCACCAGGTCAGGGAGAAGGGCAATGGCGCGATCTTCCTCACCGACCAGGTGAACAGCGTCGCCAGGACCAGCCAGAAGGCACCGAAACCCCAGAGCAGGAACACCGCCATCAGGTAGGGGGCCTTGTCGCCGGCGAAAGGTGTGACGGCCACCAGATTGAGCACGCTGACCACGGTCACGCCCAGCGGCGCGAGATTGATCCAGAAGGTCGGCGCCATCAGCGGCGGCAGGCGCTTATGCACGTAGAAGCGATGGAAGGCCAGCGCCAGCAACGCCATGTACATGAAGATGCCGGCGCCCAGGCCGATGCCATTGATGGTCAGCGCCAGGTCGCGCACGGCCTCGGGCTGGACGGCGAGCAGCGGCGCGCCGGCCACCGGAATCAGCACCAGGGCCACCGGCGGGATGAAGATGCCGGGAGTGATGTGATCGAGATTGACATGTTCGCCCTGTAAGATCGAGATCAGCACCGCCAGCGTCAGGCTGAACAGGAGTGCGACGCCGACCCACCAGGCGATCAGCGCGGCAAACTCATGGCCGCCAAAGGCACGCAACTGTGCCGCCAGCACCAGCACGGCGATGGCATAGGAAGGATAGAAGTTGGCCGCCACCGGATGTTTGAAGGTGGCCACGACCGCTGGCCAGGCCATGATCCAGCGCAGCAGCCAGGGCACGCTGATCAGCGCGAACATCCCCAGGTTGAACCAGTGCAGCGCCAAGGCCAGCCCTGCCAGCACAGGCAGCTGATGGGAAAAATGCAGCGTGGCCAGGGCAAAGGCGCCGGTGCCCATCACGGCAGCAGGCCACCCGGGGGCAAAGGTCTTGACGATGAGCGGAAAGCTGACGGGGACGGATGCGGTGGGTGCGCTCATGTCGAGTGGGTATCAAGTGGATGGGCGCAACCGTGATCGACTTCTGCGAGCTCGATCTGTATCGTCGGATGCGTGATGTGGAAACGGTCATGCAGTTCCTGCCGGATCCGTTCCAGGAAGGCATCGCCCGGATGTCCCGCGGGCATCACCAGATGCGCTGTGAGCGCGATGTCGGTGGTGCTCATGGCCCAGACATGCAGATCGTGCACGTCGACGACACCCGGCAAGGCGCTCAACTGCGCGGCGACGTCGGCAAGGACCACGCTCTCCGGCACGCCGTCGAACAGCAGGTGCAGCGACTGGCGGAACAGGCCCCAGGTGGCGGCGATGATCACCAGCGCGACCACCATGCTGGTTGCCGGATCGAGCCAGGCCCAGCCGGTCCGCAGATAGAGCGCGCCGGAAGCCACCACACCCAGCGAAACCAGGGCATCGCCGGCCATGTGGAGGAAGGCGCTGCGAATGTTCATGTCCGACTTGCTGCCCGTGATGAACAGCGCGGCCGTGGCGCCATTGACCAGGACCCCGATGGCGGCGACGACCATGACGGTGATGCCGTCGGTCGGCGCCGGCACCTGCAGCCGGTGGCCGGCCTCCCACAACAGCGAACCCATCGCCACGAGGAGCAGGACGGCGTTGGCGAAGGCGGCGAGTATCGAGGCGCGCTGCCAGCCGTAGGTGTGACGGTGATCCGGCGGCCGGCCCGCGGCCAGTGCCGCGATCCATGCCAGCACCAGTCCGGCGACATCCGAGAGATTGTGGCCGGCATCGGCCAGCAGCGCCAGAGAATCGGCGCGCCAGCCATAGAAGGCCTCGACCGCCACAAAGGCAATGTTCAGGCCTATGCCAACGGCAAAGGCCCGGTTGAAGGCAACCGGGCCGTGGTGGTGCGAATGTTCATTCATCGGCGGCGGAGACCAGGAAACTTCCGGCCGCGTGCGACCGGGAGCCCGCGATGCTTTCGAGCATGATGTCGATTACTTGAAGAAACCATTCGCCTTCATGCGGTCGCAGCCGTTGTTGCGTGGTGCCGGCAGGGTCTGGCCCTTCTCCTTGGCGCGGACTTCCATGGCCTTGTGATGCTCGTCCTGGAGAGCCTTGCATTCATCGTAGGTCTTGGTAGCGCGCATCTTGTCGCGCTGGGCAGTGCGCTCTGCGGGGCTCATCAGCTTCCAGCCCCAGGTGTTGTCCTTGTTCGAGTTGAATTGCATGGCCTTGCCGCCGCCGGGACCCATCCCTGCTCCCGGACCCATGCCTGAACCGGGACCCATCCCCTGACCGCCGGCGGGTTGCGCAAAAACGGGGGATGCAAGCGATGCGCCCAGAACAGCCAGCAGCGCAATATGTCGTAGTTTCATGAAAATCTCCTTTGGTCAATCAAGCCGTGCGTGAATATCTATTCAAATGCAATATTAGCGTAGTCTAATTGTCGCGATATTCAAGCGGCCGATTGTGAGGATTTGTGACGAGGCTCAGAACCAGC
>CAZYTN010000242.1:0-3797 GCA_964650115.1 uncultured Sulfuritalea sp. | reverse complement strand
TGTGCTCCATGGCCGGCAGGTTGATGCGTCGTATGTCGCCATGGACGCGGATCATCGGCGGCAGACCGGAAGACAGATGCAAGTCGGATGCCTTGTTTTTGACAATGAAAGTGAGCAGTTCGGTGATGTCCATGAGCGCTTTCCTGTAGAAGGGGTGCGATATACTTTGCAGCCGCTATATGACATCAATCGCCGCCAACTTGCAAGCTGTGCGTGCACGCATTGCCGCCGCATGCGTTGCCGCGGGGCGTGCTGCGGACGCCGTGCAATTGCTGGCCGTTTCCAAGACCTGGCCCGCCGCCATGGTGCGCGAGGCCGCCGCCGCAGGTCAGCGGGCATTCGGCGAAAACTATGTGCAGGAAGCGGTCAGCAAGGCCGCCAAACTGAAGGATACCGGCCTTGAATGGCACTTCATCGGTCCGCTGCAGGGCAACAAGACACGGCCGGTGGCGGAAAACTTTGCCTGGGTGCACTCGGTGGACCGCCTCAAGATCGCGGAGCGGCTTGCCGCCCAGCGCCCGCCGGGCCTGCCGCCGCTGCAGCTTTGTCTCCAGGTGAATGTCTCGGGTGAAGCGTCGAAAAGCGGCTGCGCCCCGCAGCAGGTTCTCGACCTGGCGGTGGCCATCGCCCGACTGCCGGGCCTGCGCCTGCGCGGATTGATGGCGATCCCCGAGCCGACCGCGGACGTCCTGCGCCTACGATCGCAATTCGCCCTGCTGCGCCGGACGCTGGAACGGATCAACGCCGAGCAGGGCTTCGGGCTGAACACGTTGTCGATGGGTATGAGCGAAGACCTCGAAGCGGCGATAATGGAAGGCGCAACCATGGTGCGGATCGGCACCGCAATTTTCGGAAAACGGGAGACGACGACATGAAAATCACCTTCATCGGCGGCGGCAACATGGCTGTCGCACTCATCAGCGGCCTCTACCGGCAGGGCTTTGCCGCAGCGGCGATACAAGTCGTCGAGCCCTCCGCGCAGGCCCGCGACACGCTTACCGATCGCTTCGGTGTCCGCTGCACCATGACCGTGGATGCGGCCGCGCTGGACTCCCAGATCCTGGTGCTGGCGGTGAAGCCGCAACAGATGAAGGAAGCGCTTGCTCCCCTGGTCGGCAAGCTCACCGCGCAGCTGGTGGTCAGCATTGCCGCCGGGCTGCGCCTGGCCGACATCTCGCGCTGGCTCGGCGGTCACCACCACGTGGTGCGCACCATGCCCAACACGCCGGCACTGATCGGCGCCGGCATTACCGGCCTCTGCGCCGACCCCGGCGTCAACCAGGACGGCAGGGACAACGCCGAGAACCTCATGCGCGCCGTCGGCGGCACCTTCTGGGTGCATGACGAAGCGCAGATGGACGCCGTCACCGCCATCTCGGGCAGCGGCCCGGGCTATGTCTTCTATTTTCTCGAAGCCATGGAAAAGGCCGCAAAGGATCTCGGCTTCGATGCCGAGACGGCACGCCGCATCAGCATCGAAACCTTTACCGGCGCAGCGCAACTGGCGGCCCAGAGCAGCGAATCGCTGTCGACCCTGCGCCAGCGGGTGACTTCGAAGGGCGGCACCACCGAAGCCGCGTTGCTGGCCTTCGACGCCGGTGGGGTCGCCGCCGGAATCGAGCGCGGCATCATGGCCGCTGAAGCACGCGGCCGCGAACTCGGCGACATCCTCGGCAAGGATTAGCCGCTCCAGATGCTCGCCCAGATTCTCCTCTTCATCCTCGACACCGTCTGCGGCTTCCTCACGCTGGCACTGCTGGTGCGCTTCGCGATGCAGTGGGCGCGGGTTCCGTTCCGCAACCCGCTGGGGCAGTTCATCGTCGCCGTTACCGACTGGATGGTGCGGCCCATGCGCCGGCTGATTCCCGGCCTGTTCGGCCTCGACATGGCCAGCCTGTTCCTGGCCTGGCTGTGGCAGGTGGCCTACCAGGGAATCGCGCTCGGCTTCACCGGCGTCCTGGTTGCCGTATCGCCGGCGCCGACTCTCGTGGTGGCCCTGCTGGCGCTGTTGGAGGTGGCGAAGATCAGCCTGTATCTGGTGATCGGGGCCGTGATCGCCGCCGCGGTGTTTTCCTGGGTGAATCCCTACGCGCCGCTGGCCGAAGTGTTCAACACGCTGACGCGGCCGCTGCTGCGACCCTTTCGCCGCTTCATTCCGCCGGTGGGCGGAGTAGACCTCTCGCCGCTGGCCCTGCTGCTGGTGCTGCAGATCGCCCTCTTCATCCTCGCCGGCCTGCGCCACAGCGTATTGCCCCTGATGCTCGTCTCATGAACTGGCTGCTTGCCGACGGCGACGGCGTGACGCTGCGGCTGCACATCCAGCCGGGGGCCAAGAAAACCGAAGTCGTCGGACTGCATGGGGAGGCGCTCAAAATCCGCCTTGCCGCGCCGCCCGTAGACGGCAAGGCCAATGCCTGCCTGCTGGCCTTTCTCGCCGACCGACTCGGCGTCGCCAAGTCCGCGGTCAAGCTGCTGAGCGGCGACTCGTCGCGCGCCAAGCGGGTGCATGTCAGCGGTGTTACGGACGCCGTAGCGCAAGCCCGTCTGGGCTAGCTCAGGGTACCGTCGAAGGCCAGGTGGCCATCGATCAGCGTATAGCGCACGCGGCCGGGAAACTCGAGGCCGAGGAAGGGCGTGTTCTTGCCCTGGCTCCTGAGGTTTTCGCGGCTGACCTTGAATTCGGCGACCGGATCGAAGACGCAGATATCGGCTGCCGCGCCCTGCGTCAGGCTGCCGGCCTTGACGCCGAGGATGCGCGCCGGGTCGGAGGTGACGCGCGCCAGCGCCGTCGCCAGCGGCAGCTTCATTTCCCGCGCCCACTTCAGCGTCAGCGGCAGCAGCAGTTCAAGGCCGGTGGCGCCGGCCTCGGCTTCGTCGAAGGGCATCTGCTTGCCGTCGTCATCGACCGGCGTGTGATCGGAACACAGCGCGTTGATTGCGCCGGAGGCGAGTCCCGCGCGCAGTGCATCGCGATCGCGTTGCGAGCGCAGCGGCGGGTCGAGCCGGGCGTGGGCATCGAAAAAGCCGACATCCATCTCGCACAGATGCAGGTGATGGATCGCCACGTCGCAGGTGACCTCGATACCGGCGGCGCGCGCGGCGGCGATCATGTCGACACCGGCCGCCGACGAAATGCGTGTGACATGGACCCGGGCGCCGGTCTCGTGGGCCAGGTGCAGGATGGTGGCCAGGGCGATGGTTTCCGCCGCCACGGGAATGCCGACCAGGCCGAGGCGGGCGGCGACTTCGCCGTCATGGGCGACACCCTTCCTGGCGAGGAAGGGATCCTGCGCCTGCAACCAGACCGGGAAGTCGAAAGTCGCCGCATACATCATGGCGCGCAGCAACACCTGCGTGTCGACAATGGCGCGATTGGCCTGGCCGAAAGCGACGCAACCCGCCTCCGCCAGCTCCGCCATTTCGGTCAGCGCCTTGCCCTCCAACTGCACCGTCAGCGCACCCACCGGATGCACGTGGGCAAAGTCGGGCAGCCGCGCCCGGTGCGTCAGCATTTCCACCAGTCCCGGCTCGTCCAGCACCGGATCGGTATCCGGCGGGCAGGCCAGGGACGTCACGCCGCCCGCCGCCGCCGCCGCCATTTCGGATTCCAGCGTGGCGCGGTATTCGAAACCCGGCTCGCGCAGGCGCGCCGCCAGATCCACCAGCCCGGGACAGACGATGCAGCCCGTGGCATCCAGCACGCTGTTCGGCTCGAAGCCCGCCGGCGTGTCGCCAACGCCGACTATCCGCCCCGCCGCGACGAACACGTCGAGCGGCTTGTCGGTCTTGCTCGCGGG
>CAZYTN010000241.1:0-3806 GCA_964650115.1 uncultured Sulfuritalea sp. | reverse complement strand
CCCCACCAGCGGTGGAAATGTAGGAGACCTTGTCGTAGATGTCGTACTTCTGGATCGCGGCGATGGTGTCGCCGCCACCGGCGAGGGTAAACGCCCTGGTCTCGGCGATGGCCATGGCGATGGCCTTGGTACCGGCGCCGAACTGGTCGAACTCGAAGACGCCGACCGGGCCGTTCCAGACCACCGTGCCGGCCTTCATGATGATGTCGACCAGTTCCTGGGCCGACTTCGGACCGATGTCGAAAATCATGTCGTCATCGGCCACGGCTGCGGCATCCTTCGCCACGGCCGGCTCGGCGGCGTCGAACTTCTTGCCGCAAACCACATCGACGGCAATCGGGATCGTGGCGCCGCGCGCCGTCATCTTCTTCATCAGTGCCTGGGCGGTAGGTACCAGGTCGTCCTCGCACAGCGACTTGCCGACGTTCCGGCCAGCAGCCTTGAGGAAGGTGTTGGCGATGCCGCCGCCGACCACCATCTGGTCGACCTTTTCCGATAGCGCTTCGAGCACGGTGAGCTTGGTCGATACTTTGGAGCCGCCGACGATGGCGACCATCGGCCGCGCCGGGGTGGCCAGCGCCTTGGTCAGCGCTTCGAGTTCCTCGGCCACCAGGAGGCCGGCACAGGCCGCTGGAGCATACTGTGCAACGCCGTAGGTCGAAGCTTCGGCACGATGCGCAGTACCGAAGGCGTCCATGACGAAGAGGTCGCACAGCGCGGCGTACTTCCTCGCCGTGGCTTCGACGTTCTTCTTCTCGCCCTTGTTGAAGCGGCAGTTTTCCAGCAGCACCACCTCGCCGGCGGCGACTTCGAATCCGCCATCGACCCAGTCGCGGATCACGCGTACCGGCTTGCCCAGCTTTTTGGCCATGACATCGGCCACCGGCTGCAGCGAGTTTTCGTCGGCGTACACGCCCTCTTCGGGACGGCCGAGGTGGGAGGTCACCATTACCCTGGCGCCGGCCTTGAGGCAAAACTCGATGGTCGGCATCGACGCCGTGATGCGGGCATCCGAAGTGACCTTGCCATCCTTGACCGGCACGTTGAGGTCGGCGCGGATGAAGACGCGCTTGCCCGCGAGGTCGAAATCAGTAAGCCGCTTGAACGTCATTGCGAATCTCCCCAATGACTACTTCGCGACGTGCTCGACAAAGCGCAGCATGTTGCAGGTGTAGCCGTACTCGTTGTCGTACCAGGCCACGACCTTGACGAAGGTCGAGTCCAGCGCAATGCCGGCTTCAGCGTCGAATGTCGAGGGCAGCGAACTGCCGCGGAAGTCGGTGGCGACCACTTTCTCTTCGGTGTAGCCCAGCACGCCTTTCATGGCGCCTTCCGCGGCGGCTTTCATCGCCGCGCAGATCTCCTTGTAGGAAGCTTCCTTGACCAGTTCCACGGTCAGGTCGACCACCGAGACATCCGAGGTCGGTACGCGGAAGGACATGCCGGTCAGCTTCTTGTTGAGTTCCGGAATCACCACGCCGACCGCCTTGGCAGCGCCGGTCGAGGACGGAATGATGTTTTCCAGGATGCCGCGACCGCCGCGCCAGTCCTTGTTGGACGGACCGTCGACGGTCTTCTGCGTCGCCGTAGCGGCATGCACCGTGGTCATCAGGCCGCGCTTGATGCCCCAGGTGTCGTGCAGCACCTTGGCCACCGGGGCCAGGCAGTTGGTGGTGCAGGACGCGGCGGAAACGATCTTCTCGCCGGCGTAGGTCTTGTGATTCACGCCATAAACGAACATCGGCGTGTCGTCCTTCGACGGCGCGGATTGCACGACCTTTTTGGCGCCGGCGTCGATGTGCTTCTGGCAGGTGTCCTTGGTCAGGAAGAAGCCGGTGCATTCGATGACGATGTCGGCGCCGATTTCGTTCCACTTCAGGTTGGCAGGGTCCTTCTCGGCCGTCAGGCGGATATTCTTGCCATTGACGACCAGGGTGTTGCCGTCGACGGCGATGTCGCCCTTGAAGTTGCCATGCACGGAATCGTACTTCAGCATGTAGGCCAGATAATCGGGCTCGAGCAGGTCGTTGATGCCGACCACTTCGATCCCGGGAAAATCCTTGGCGATGGCGCGGAATGCCATGCGGCCGATGCGACCGAAACCGTTGATGCCAACTTTGATAGCCATTTGGATACTCTCCTGGTAGTGATTTAAATGAATTGCTCGACCGTCTTCACGACATTCGCCACCGTGAAGCCGAATTCCTTGAACAGCTGGCCGGCCGGAGCCGACTCGCCGTAGCGGTTGAGGCCGATGACCGCACCCTGGCCACTGTCGGCAGAACCTACATACTTGTGCCAGCCGTCGGTGACGCCGGCTTCGATGGCGACGCGCGGCACGCCCTTCGGCAGCACGGATTCGCGGTAGGCGGCGTCCTGACGGTCGAAGATGCTGGTACATGGCATTGAAACGACGCGCACCGGGATTTCGGCTTCCATCGCCGCCTGCGCCTTGAGGGCGATTTCGACTTCGGAGCCGGTGGCGATGATGACCGCCTTGGGCTTGCCGTTCTTCGCCTCGGAAACGATGTAGCCGCCGCGTGCGATGTTGCCAATCGTCGCCGCGTCGCGCGGCACGAAAGGCAGGTTCTGCCGCGACAGGCACAGCGAACTGGGACCGCTGAGCTTTCCCACTGAAGATGTCCACGCCACCATGGTTTCCACCGTGTCGCAGGGACGCCAGACATCCATGTTAGGAATCATGCGCAGCGTGGCGGTCTGCTCCACCGCCTGGTGGGTCGGACCGTCCTCGCCGAGGCCGATCGAATCATGGGTGAACACGAAGATCACGCGCTGCTTCATCAGTGCGGCCATGCGCAGGGCATTGCGGGCATATTCCGAGAACATCAGGAAGGTGCCGCCGAAGGGCAGCAGGCCGCCGTGCAGCGCCATGCCGTTCATGATCGCCGCCATGCCGAATTCGCGCACGCCGTAGGAAATGTAGTTGCCCGTGCTCTTGCCGGAAACGGCCTTGCAGCCTGTCCAGTTGGTCAGGTTGGAGCCGGTCAGGTCGGCGGAGCCGCCGAGGAACTCGGGCAGGGCCGGAGCCAGCGCGTTGATGGCGATCTGCGAGGCCTTGCGCGTGGCGACGGTCTCGGCGCGGGCAGCGGCGCCTTCGACCGCCTTCCTGGCATGCTCGGCCCAGTTGGCCGGCAACTCATTGGCCATGCGGCGCTCGAACTCTGCGGCTTCGGCCGGAAAAGCCTTGGCGTAGCCGGCAAATTTCCGGTTCCAGTCGCCCTCGCGTTCGGCGCCCTTCTGCTTCGCATCCCATCCGGCATAAACTTCCTGCGGAATCTCGAAAGGGGCATGGGCCCAGCCGATGTGCGCGCGGGCAGCGGCAATTTCGGCATCGCCCAGAGGCGCGCCATGGACATCGTGGGTGCCGGCCTTGTTGGGGGCACCGAGGCCGATCACGGTCTTGCAGCAGATCAGCGACGGCTTGTCGGTGACGGCCTTCGCGGCTTCGATGGCCGCATTCAGGGCGACCGGGTCATGGCCGTCGACGTTCGGCACCACGTGCCAGCCGTAAGCCTCGAAGCGCTTCGGCGTGTTGTCGGTGAACCAGCCTTCGACGTGGCCGTCGATGGAAATGCCGTTGTCGTCCCAGAAGGCGGTCAGCTTGCCCAGGCCCCAGGTGCCGGCCAGCGCGCAGGCTTCGTGGGAAATGCCTTCCATCAGGCAGCCGTCGCCGAGGAAGGCGTAAGTGCGGTGATCGACGATCTCGTGGCCGGGGCGGTTGAACTCATTGGCCAGCAGTTTCTCGGCCATGGCCATGCCGACGGCGTTGGTGATGCCCTGGCCGA